>CAZHOD010000148.1:0-5231 GCA_964534075.1 uncultured Spirochaetia bacterium | reverse complement strand
TCAAAGGCGGCGTCCCAAAGCGCGGAGAGGAGGAGGCCGTTGTGCGGGTCGAGCGCGAGTACTTTTTTAAAATAAGCCCTCGCTTTCTTCGGGTTGCTGCTTACGCTCTGTTTGCCTATCGCGAGGTATTTTTCCTTGTCCGCCTCGATCGCCTGGTTGACTTTTGTTATGCCGTTCAGAGCCTTTTCATTGTCCGGGTCGTATTTAAGCGCCGCGTTATACTTGTTTATCGCTTTTTTATAATTTTTCTTCCGATAATAATAAGCCGCGGATCCCAGTATATCGCTCACCTTTTCCCTCTGCTTCTTTTTTACCGCGAAAATCTTTTTATTGGCTTCACCCCGGGAAACTCCCGGCATCTTTTTTATGGCCCGGTATTCGCCTAGCGCCTCCTCGTACTTTCCTTCGGAAACGTACTTTCGCGCGAGTTTTTCCTTGGCCGCTATAAGTATACCGGAATTTTTTTCTATTTTTTTCAGCCCCTCCCTCGCCCTGCTGCTGCCGGGATCCGCGTCCGCGGCCCAGTTCCATTCCCTCCACGCTTCCGAAAGTTTCCCTCTTTCAAAATAATTGCTCGCTTTTTCCAGCCTTTTTGGTATGGCCGCCTCTATTTCTTCTTTTACCTTATTGAGGTATTTTTTTGCCTCTGAATCCCCCGGCCTGACATCGAGCGCAAGCTTGAATTCCTTTCTGGCGTTTAAAAGCTCGTCCTCTGTAAAAAACGTCGTGCCTTTACTGAGATGGGAATCATACGCCGCCTCCTTTGCCTGGGCCAGCAGCGAAAAAGTAGCGGCGTCCGAAGGATTAAGCCTTTTCGCTTTTTCGAGCTCCTCTATCGCCTCTTCGTAAAGCCCTCTGTAATAATAAGCCATGCCGAGGTTATAATGAGCGTCCGCGAAATCCGGGTTTATCATTATGGCTTTCTTGTAGGCGCTTATCATTTTATCGTATTTTTTTTCAGCGAAAAAATTAAGCCCCAAAAGGTAATGAGCGTTGAAATTTTCGGGATTGTATTTTACCACATACGTGAAATTCTCGATTGCCTTATCGTGTTTTTTCCTTTTGTGGTAAATCAGGCCCAGAAATTCCCGCGCCTGCATATGCTTAGGATTGGCCTTAACCACTTTGTTTAAGTACTCTATGGCCCTTCCGTATATCCTGTTTCTGTAATAAATTTCCCCCGCCCTGAAATTCGCCGCTGTCTTTTCCTTTGTGCCTTTTTCCAGCGCGGTTAAAAAAGCGTCGAGCGCCTTTTTGTTGTCATCTTTCGCCAGGCAGGCCAGCCCCATATAATAATAATTATCGCCGTCCGCGGGGTTCATCTCCGCCACTTTGTTGAAATATTTTATGGCTTTGTCATAATCTTTTTTATTGTTAAAAAATATTATCCCCAGTATCTGCGCCGCGTCCGTGTCCACCTTCGCGTGCTCTTCTTTTTTATCCCTTTCCATCTCAAGGGCCTTTTTTAGAGTTTCAGCGGCTTTATCATAATTGCCTTTCTGGTAATAAGCGTAGCCCAGGTTGAACCTTTTTATTACGCTGTCCGAGTCCAGCTCTACGGCCTTTTTGTACTCATCCACGCTTGAATATACGGCTCCCGCCATAAAAAAAATAACCGCCGCGCATACAACCGCCGGTATTATTTTTAATCTTCTCATCGTTTTTGCCTCCTTGTCATTGTTCTTCTCCCGGTTATTTTATTATCTGTATTTCTCTTTTTGTCAGGGTATATATATGATATCTCTTATTCGCGCCTTTTGCCCTCACAGCTATTTTTCCTCCGCCTTTTGCCCAGGCAACCATGCCCGGGTCCTCCGCCCTGGCCTCAGGGCTTAAAAGAGAGACCTGTCCTTTCATGTTTGCCACCCAGGGTTTTTCCCTGTACCAGAACAAAAGTTTGGACCCGTCCGGCGAAAAGCTCAGAACCGGGCCTATTTCCCTTCCCTTGAATATAACATCCGTCCTTTTTTCCTTTACGTAATAAACCTTTACGCGCCTTTCCATATTACGCCAGTCCATGGAAGTAAAAGCTATACGCTCGCTGTCCCAAGACCACTGCGGAGCGTAACCGTTCCTGCTGTTTTTTATCCTTATAACCTTCTTTGTTTTCCTGTCACCGAGATAAAGATAATATTTTCTTTTGACCTTTTTTCTCTCAACTACGTACCTGTTGTCCGGTGACTTCACCTTTTTGAGTATATAATTTCTCACGGGAAAAAATTCCGGGTCAAAAGCGCGTGTTATGGCGGCCCTGCCGATATAAATATCCTTGGGCTCGAGCGCGAGTAAGCCGCCCTTCCCCGTGTTTTCCCGGCCGAGCAGCGCTATTGTCCTGTCTATTGTCTGTAACTTTATGGATTTTCCGAACCTTTTTTCATAAAGGTTTCTGATTTTTCCCGCCCGCTTTTTATCTTCCAACTCTTGCACATAAATACGAAGCAGCATCTCGTAAGCGTTTTTCAGGCCTTCATGGTTCCTGTACCTTTCCGCGAAACCACGAAGAACCTTTTCCGCTTCCGAATACCTTTCTGTTTTATAAAGGAGCAGGCCGAGCCGGTACATTACATCGTCCCTATACGCGCTGAAATCCCCCCGTTCTTCCGCCAGCACGTAATAATATTTAATCGCCTTCGCGTAATCTCCTTTTGACATAAACCCGTTGGCCCTGTTGAAAATTTTCTCTGAACTTACGCCCGTGCCCGTTTTTTTAAATAAAACACCCTCAAAAAAACCCTTTAAACCGCACCCCGAAAAAACCAGAGTAAGGGCAAAAACGCCTGTAATAAATACCTTCCTGCTCATCGCGGTATTTCTCCCATTATAATTATTTCGACCCTCCTGTTTTTCATCCTTCCTTTTTCCGTATCATTTGAAGCCGCGGGGATTTTTGCCCCGTACCCCACGGTAGTAATGGAAAGCGGGGATATTTTGAACTTTTCCACGAGGTGCCTTAAAACAGATTTTGCCCTCTTCCTCGAAAGCATAACATTAAACGCCCTGCTTCCCTCCCTGCTCGAGTGCCCCTGTATATATACCTGGGCGTTCCTGTGTTTTTTTATTTCCGCGGCTATTTCCGCCAGCCTTTTGGCCATGGCGTTATGGACCTCGCCGGAGCCGACGTCAAAATAAACTTTTCTTGTCATTTTAAGCTTCTTTGTTTTTGAGGCTATCACGAACGGATTCCTTATAACCTTTTTTTCCTTTACGACGGCGCGGCCCCCGCCTTGCCCCTCGATAGTAAGTATATACTTGCACTGCCCGAAATTCTTCACCTCATCACCGCGGTAATCCTTCCCGTCCCAGACAAGGTATGAAGGCATGGGTTTTTCGCCCCTGAACCTTTTTATAAGGCTGCCGCTTTTGTTAAGTATCTCAAACTTCCAGCTTTTTATATTCTTAATTTTTTTATTTACCATTACAAAGGGGACCTTCTTCCTTTCTTCCTCGTCCGAGGAAATAAGGAGGGTCACGGGCGCTACCAGCATCTCCCTGTTTTTAACCGGGATGAACCTTTTTTCCTCTAATTCATAAAATTCAAGCCTCTTCGGGGCCAGTATATGGCCTATGGTCTTTACCATCTTCCCATCCATATCTTTTGCCTTAAAATCAAAGACATAACCGGCGTCGGCACTCGCTATTTTGCCTATGGCGTCCGTTCCGTCCCATGTAAGGTTTTTCGGCACCTCGCCGAACCCGGAAAAGGTTTTTACAATTTTCCCGCCGGAAGTTTTAATATCGAGCTTCCATTCCTTGACCTTTTCCTGCGGCACATTGGGTTTAAAAGAAACCTCTTTTATTTCCCCCTCCTCGATACTGACTTCCGGCACTTCCATTGCCTTGGGCTTTAACACGGCTTTTTCTTCAGCGAGCCGGCGCTCGTATACTGACCCGCCAAACCTCCATTTTATTCCCAGGCGGTGCACATATCCGAGGTCACCCATTGGAGTAAGCGAATAATCGACCATTATACCGTCCGCGAAATATACACCCGCTCCTCCGGAGAAATATATCATCTTTTGAATATCCTCAAAAGACATATCGTATGTTTCAAAAGCGTTGTTAAACCTGAAACCCAGCCGTATTGCCAGTATGTTCATTAAATAACCTTCGAACCCCGCCCCCGCGTAAATGTTATCCGTATTAATAATTTTTGAACAATCAACCGTAAGGTTCAGGTAATCGAACTTGCCGCGCCACAGCCTGAATCCCAGGCCCGCGGCGATTTCCATGGGTATGGGATCCTCGGTTCCTGTCACAAAACCCAGGTTTTTCACGGAAAGGCCCAGGTTCAAATTCCTGTTATAAAGGTTTATCAGCGCTCCCGCGTCAAAAGAGACACCGAAATAAGTTTCGTCCATAAATTTTTCATAAAGCCCTCTGGCCGAAAGGCCTATATGAATTATATCTCAGAGGCTTTTCCCGAATCCCGCGGTAATAAGCCCATTTTGGACGGATACGGGGTCTGCCAGCCCTCCGGTGGAATCAAAACTTCCGAAATCTATCCAGAGCGCGTTAAACCCCGCGGCCATTCCGCCGTCAAAAGGCTGCGCAAAGGAAAAATATTCTATATTTATATTATTAAACCAGAGTATATGGGTCAGGGACAGCTCTGCCCGGTCCAAAAGCGCGAGCCCGCCCGGATTGTAAAAAAGAGCGGAGGAGTCATCAGCAACAGAAATATACGCCTCGCCCATACCGGCAGGAATTGCTTCGGGTACTATTTTCAGGAATTCAGCTGTATTTGTGCCGAAATTTGCCGAAAAAGAAATGCCGTAACACAGGAAAGTAAACATAATTAAATAAAAAGTTTTTAATTTAAAAAGCCTGAGCCGTTTCATATTTTCCCCTTTTAAAAAAACATTTTTTAATCACGGACAGTAATTTTTCCCTGTTACCATGAGTCAAATTTATATTATCACTCTCTTTTTTTAATGTCAAGTGTTTTGTGAGCTTTCGTATGTTTTTCGCTTTTATTATATAACCTTTTCAACTATTTTATATTTTTTGTTATATTGCTTAGGCGCTTTCGTAAAGAAAAAAGATTACAACTGTTTTACCGGGGATATACCCTTTGCTGTAAAGGAATTTGTATTTAATGGAAATTATATATATTGGCAAATCCTCGTTGTTCAGAAAGGGGCACAATTACCGTAAAAACACTTCGTGTTACACGGCACACGCGCACGCCCCTGCAGGAACATCTGATTATTCGTTTTTTGTAGGGGACGGTT
>CAZHOD010000147.1:3479-5236 GCA_964534075.1 uncultured Spirochaetia bacterium | reverse complement strand
TTTAGAATATGCGTGATTTTCCCGGTGTTAATCGATGTATATCGATAAAAATGGCGTATAATCAAAAACGCAGGGGATTAATGATGCTTTTTGCTGCCTTGACAAAATTGTGATGTGTGTTAGATTGGACATATAAAATAGTAAAATGTAAAATATACAAAAAGGAGCTGATTATTATGAAAAATAAAATTAAAATCATACTCATAACCGCGATTATTCCGGTTGTGTTTTTCGCGTGCCAAAAAAAGGCGCCCAGCGAGCCGCCTATGCCGGAGCCTGACGATACACCTGTTTATACTGCTACAGCCTCGCCTACCATAACCTTAACATCCACTATTACGCAAACAAGTTTCGTAACCGGGACAATGACAATGACAAATACTGTGACAAAAACATATACAACCACGCCTACATACACGGCAACCGGGACATTTACGCGTACTTCTACAGCCACAGCCACCCTTACTCCTACCGTAATCCTTGGAGAGGATATATACGAACCGGATGATGTTTATACAGCAGCGTCCTGGATAACCGTAAACGGAGGAGGGCAGTCGCGTACAACACATGATGCAGATAACGTCGACTGGCTGAAATTTGATGCTGTAAACGGAAATGATTACACAATAGAAACATACAACCTGGGTTCCAATCAGGATACAAAGCTTTACCTTTTTGATACAGACGGCACTACACAGCTTGAGTATGATGATGACGGTGGTTCCGGGCTGGCAAGCAAAATAAACTGGACATGCCCCGGGGGCGGAACATATTTTATAAAAGAAGTGCCGTATGCTGTTGATAATCTCGGGCCCTATGATATAAGGGTAACATCACCGTAAAAAACGGGTAAACAACAAACACTATTATTTTGACGCAAGGCCGTTACAGGCTGATATTTTTATAAGTTATAGAAAAAAACAAAATTTTTCTGAAAAACAGGAACAGCAGCTATTCTACCCCACTAAACAAACATTTCATACCCGCCTTAGATGTATATAATATATAACAAAAAAACAAAAATTTTACTTCATATCCCCGCGGATAAAATAACACATCCTAAAAACCCCCTTATTTTTATACTATTTTTTGTGGCGGTATTTCCCATTTATTTGTTGACAAATGGCATGGCGGGGGTATAATATGTCACAAAGTGGGACAAAGTGGGAAAGGAGATGTGTTAAGTGTTAAAAATAGGTTTTCTTGGCGAGTATGAGCACTCGTTGGATGAAAAAGGCAGGGTTTCCATGCCGTCAAAGTATAAAAAGTATATAGAAAAAATTACGGAAAACCCGGATTACAGGAATATTGTAATTTTAACCAAGGGCAAGGATAAATGTATCGAGGCTTTTCCGGCGGAGGACTGGGCCCGGCTCATGGGTGAGTTTTCCGGGGATATGAAACTTGATGACAGGGAAGAAGACAGGGCTTATGTTAATGAAAAATTAAGAAAAGCGACCGACGTAAAAATAGACAAAAGCGGAAGGATACTTATACCTCCGAAACTCAAGGAATACGCCGGGCTTTCCTCAAAGATAATGATAGTGGGCGGAGGCGACAGGTTCATGATATGGGGGCAGGAAAAGCTGCGGGAAAAGGACGAAAAGTAATTAAAAATTTCAAGCAAAAGGGAGGAAATTGATGGGAGTAAAAACATCGACAAAAAAGGTTGTAAACCTGATTTTAAAGGGAAATATAGACATCGAGGACATGGCCGCTCTTAAGGGCATAATTACCTCGTTTATCGAGAAGAAAAA
>CAZHOD010000147.1:0-3469 GCA_964534075.1 uncultured Spirochaetia bacterium | reverse complement strand
CCACATTAATGTCAGCGGGATAGAGTACCTGAACGAAAGAAAAGAAAGGGCCAGGAACCTCGGGGGGGACATAAAAATAATAGGCGCGGCCGATTACATCAAAAAACTTTTTATTTACTCGGGGTACTGGGGGGAGTTCGAATTCCACGACACAGAAGAAGACGCGATAAAGAATTTTGAAAGACTTATATGAACCCTGCGCACACACCCGTTCTTTTAAATGAGTCCATAAAGATTATGAACGTGGGCCAGAAAAAGGGGACATGGGTGGACGCGACATTCGGCGGAGGCGGGCACAGCGCGGAGATACTTAAAAGGATGAAAAAAGGCTCCCGCCTTGTGGCCCTCGACGTCGACAGGGAAAACCTAGAAAAGTTTTCAAAAAGGTTTTCAAGAAAGAGCGATTTTACAGCCGTACATTCCAATTTTTCCGAGATAAAAACCATTCTTAAAAAAGCCGGAGTAAATAAGGCGGAAGGAATACTTTTTGACCTGGGAGTATCGAGTATGCATTTTGACACGGCGGAAAGAGGTTTTTCCTTCACAAAGGAGGCGCCGCTCGACATGAGGATGGATACAGGCTCGGGTTTTACTGCTTATGATGTAGTGAACGGGTACTCAAAAAAGGGCCTCGCGAGGATATTTAGAGAATACGGAGGGGAGAGGCGCGCGGGAAAGACAGCGTCATACATAATAAATTCGAGGCCCGTTAAAACAACCACCCGGCTCGCGGAAATAATAAAAAAGGCGGCGCCGGGCAGGCCCCCGGGAAGGAAAAAAACACACCCCGCGACCGGGGTGTTCCAGGCGCTGAGGATGGAAGTAAACAGCGAAATCAGCTCCCTGGAAAAAGGGCTGGAGGGCGGGCTGCGCGCGCTGGCGCCGGGCGGCAGGATGGTTGTTATAAGTTTTCATTCAACAGAGGACAGGGTTGTAAAATATTTTTTTAACAGGGAATCGAAAGACTGTATATGCTGCAACAAACGCCTGCCATGTGTGTGCGGGCACAAAAAGGCAGTCAGGGTTATTACAAAAAAACCATTAACGCCTACAGAGGGCGAGAAAAAAGCAAATCCCAGAAGCAGCAGCGCCAGATTAAGGGCCGCTGAAAAAATATAAACGGAGGAACCGGGAAAAATGCTTTCCAGGACAAAATTTTTAAGGATGATGGAGCCGAAATACAACTATTCCCGGAAAAAAACCCCCGCGAAACTCATAACCATTATGATGATAGGTTTTGTCTGGCTTTTCGCCTGCGTATGGTTTTCCTCCCAGGCCATAAGGTTCAACTATGAAATAAACAAACTTACGGTAAAAAGGGACAATCTGAGGCAAAAAAACCGGATACTCGAACTCAGGCTCCAGACAATGACATCAATAGAAAAGATAGGCCGGGCTGCCAAAGAAAAATACGGGTTTAAAACCCCGGGTGAAAACCAGTGTTACGTAATAAAAGAGGACACGGGATTTTTTGAAAAGATAATCAGGGCGGTTAAGAATACGTTCATTAAAGAAAAGAAGGTGTGAAGTGAGGGAACGCGGGAATAATGTGAACAGGCGGATAGAATGGGTCTTTATTATTTTTATATTCTTCAATGGTGTTGTGATTATACAGCTCATAAACCTGCAGATTATAAAATACCCGTTTTATTCGCGTAAGGCGAAAAAAATGCATCTTTCGACCATAAAACAGCAGATGGGAAGAGGGACAATATACGACAGGAACGGAAATAAGCTTGCCGAAAGCATGAAATCCGAATCCATATGCGCTGAGCCGTCAAAGGTAAAGTCAAAAAAGAAAACCGCCAGGTTTCTGAGCGGAAAACTGGGCCTGAATTATTACAGCGTGCTTAAAAAGCTGAAAAGCGGCAGCCAGTTTGAGTATATACTCAGGAAAGCGGCCCCTGAGTCCGCTGACAGTATCCTTGAAAAAGATTACAGCGGAATATACACCAGGACAGAGGAGAAAAGGTATTACCCGATGGCGGAAGCAGCCGCTCATATCGTGGGTTTTTCCGGCATGGATAATTACGGGCTGGAAGGGCTTGAACTTAAGTATGAGAAGTACCTGCGGGGAAAAATAGGCAGGGTGCAGATAAGAAGGGACGCGAAAAGGAGGATGGTAAGAATCAACACGGTTGACATAAGAAAGGGAGAAAGGGGAGGGGACCTGCATCTGGCCATAGACAGTACTTTGCAGAACAGGGCGTTTGAGGAGATAAAAAGGGCAGTGAAAAAATATAACGCGAAAAACGCGAGCGCCGTAATCCTCGACACTCAGACCGGAGCGGTGCTGGCCATGGCGAGTTACCCTTCTTATGACCCGAATGATTTTGGGGATTACCCGGCTTATATCAGGAGGAACAGGGCTGTGACCGATATATTCGAGCCCGGCTCGACTTTTAAAATATTTACAATGTCCGCTTTTTTAAAGGAATTTGACGAAGGGGAAAAATATAAGGTCCACTGCGGAAACGGAAAGCGTATGTTTTTTAACAGGTACGTACACGACCATGAGGAGCACGGCTGGCTTACGGCGCCGGAGGTCATAAAATATTCGTCGAATATAGGGATGGTGAGCCTGGCGATGAAAATAAAACAGAATAAGCTTTATAAAGAGTACCGGAGGTTCGGCTTTGGAAAAGAAACCGGCATAGATTTTCCCGGCGAGGCGCGCGGCATACTCAGGCATTACAGTGACTGGGATAACACGAGCCTCACCTCCCTTCCCTATGGACAGGAAGTCGCGGTTACCGCGATTCAGCTCGCAAGGGCATACGCGGCAATCGCGAACGGCGGGTACCTTGTAACGCCTTATCTTGTAGACAGGGTGGAAAAAGACGGCAGGGTCGTTTTTGAAAACAAAGGAAAAAAAGGGAAAAAAATACTGGACAGCGGTACAAGAAGAAAACTTGTCGATATGCTCGAAGGAGTTGTCAGTGAAGGAGGGACAGGTAAAAAAGCTTTTATACCGGGATACAGGGCCGCGGGAAAAACAGGGACAGGGCAGAAACATAAAAAAAACGGGAAAGGGTACGCGAAGGGGAAATACGTGGCGTCCTTCGCGGGCTTTCTGCCTGCCGGTGGCCCTGAGGTTGTGAGCGTGATCGTGGTGGATGAACCCGGCCCGTGGATATATTACGGCGGGGACGTGGCGGCCCCTGCGTTCAGAAATATCAGCGAGACTGTAATATCACATTACAGGATACTCCCGGCCAAAAAAAATGTGGTTCAGGAAATAACAGAGGAGACAGAGCGCGAGATGGTAAAGATGCCTGATTTTTACCTGATGAAATTTTTAAAAGTTAAAAAATTTTTAAAGGAAAACAAAATAAGGTACAGGCAGTTCGGTTACGGGCATTATGTAATAAACCAGAAGCCGGCGCCGGGAGAAACAGCGGATAAAGAAGAGGGTGTCCTGGTATTTTTAGGGGACAGGCTGGAGGATGAAAGGCTGAGGATATATATG
>CAZHOD010000146.1:0-5258 GCA_964534075.1 uncultured Spirochaetia bacterium | reverse complement strand
GACGAGGTAAAAGTGGTGTTTCATGACGTCTGGACCTCCGCAGGCAGGCCGTACGCGAAAAAATACGGAATACGGGCCATACCAACGCAGGTATTCCTCGATGAAAACGGCAAAGAATTTCACAGGCATGTTGGATACTATCCCAAGGAGCAGCTCTATGAAGTTTTGAAGAAAAAAGGGGTTAATATTGAGTAAGAAAGCAAAGAAGAAGAAGAAGAAAAAAAAAAAGAGAACCACCGGAAAAAACAGGGGGGCGCGGAAAAAAGCAAAACGCCCGTTTCACCTCGTTTTTTTGCGGGGGATGAGGTATAAACCCGCGGCCATTGCGGCGGCGATATTGGTTTCACTGGTTGTTGCGTCCGCGTTGGCTATGAATTTCGCGGTAAAAAAATATGAAGTAATCATGGTGGTCGATGATAAAGCGTGCCATTGCGTGAAAAGAAGATGCGTAACCCTCGATACAAAGGTTACGGAACTGGTAAATAAAGAATTTAAAGGGAGGGTCAAAATAACCAGGCTTCAATACAGGGATAAAGACACAAAAAAAATAATGAATAAATATAATATGGGAATGGTACCCGCGGTTGTCCTGATAAACCGCGGCGGTGAAATAAAAGGAAACTGGCATTATTATAACTTTAAAATAGAGGATTTTAAGAACACAATAACAGGCAGTAAAGGCTAAGGAGGAAACATATGATCGAAAATATTTTTACCACCCTTACTCTGGCGATGGAAAAGACACCGGCAATAGCGCTTGGTGCTTCTTTTGTCTGGGGGATACTGAGTATTATTCTCAGCCCGTGCCATCTCGCCAGCATACCTTTGATAATAGGTTTTGTCGGATCAGCCGGTGATAAAGTAACGGTCAAAAGGGCGTTTTTACTTTCCCTCTTTTTTTCCGTGGGAATAATGATAACTCTTGTTTTTATCGGGCTGCTTGTGGGTGTCGCGGGAAGCATGCTGGGAGTCTATACCGGAGCATGGGGCAACCTGCTGGTCGCGGTTGTGTTTGTTATTGTCGGGCTGTACCTCCTGGACATAATAAAGCTTGATTTTTTAAGCGCCGGTATAACCCAGCCGAAATTTGAAAAAAGAGGTTATATTGCCGCTTTTATACTGGGGCTTGTTTTCGGGATATCGCTCGGGCCGTGCACTTTCGCTTACATGGCGCCTATGCTGGCTGTGGCGTTCAGTTCCGCGGCAAATAACATTTTTTACTCGCTATCACTGATTTTGGCTTATGCAATCGGCCATTGCGGCGTGATTGTGCTGGCCGGGACATTCACGGAGGTGCTGGAAAAATACCTTCACTGGTCAGAAGGCTCAAAAGGGGTTACGATACTTAAAAAAACATGCGGCGCGCTCATGCTGGCGGCTGCGGTTTATATTATATACGGAGTATTCGGATAAAAAATAAAGGAGGTTTGAAATGGCAAAAAAGAAGAAAAAAAAGGTAAAAAAAACAGAAAAACCCGGCATTGAGGCGCGTATAACAGAAATTGTTATTAGCGCGGCAATGATCTGCGTTGTTTCGGCAATTCTGGCGCTTATGTACACAGGCACAAGGGTTCTGGCAGGAATTGATATAATTAAAACAGATGATGCAGTATCAGCGCAGGCAGGCGGTGAGGGGGCAGGCGCGCCCGCGCCCGAACCAACCAGGGAATATAAGATTCCGTCAAAATATAAATATCTGTTTAAAAAACACTCGAAAAAAAAGGATATTCCCAAAATCCACCTGGAAGAAGCGAAAGTGCTTTTTGAAAGCGGCAAAGCGCTGTTTATTGACGCGAGAAGCCAGAATGAATATAACCGGTCCCATATACCCGGAGCCATATTTATAAGCGCGGGGTTTTCACCTGAAAAGATAAAACAATACGAGGATAAATTCGGAGATAAGGTGCTTGTGACTTACTGCCACGGAGCCGGCTGTCATCTTTCGGATAAAGTCACATATAAGCTTTTTGACATGGGTTACAGGAAGCATGCTATTCATTTCGGCGGATGGCCCGAGTGGACCAGGGCAGGCATGCCAATACAGGAGTACGAGCCGCCGGAGCAGTACAAACATCTTTTTGAGGAAATTGATTCCGACAAAAAGATAAAGGAAATAAATTTTGAAGAAGCAAAATTCCTTTATGAAAACAACCTGGCAAATTTTGTGGACGCGGATTTCCGGGATAATTATAATAAAATCCACATACAGAGAGCCGTATCCATACCTGTTGACGCGCAGGGTAGCAGAATCAAAACATACAGGAGGCACCTTGCTCAAAAACCGGTTGTTGTTTACTGCCATGGCAATGGAAGAAAAGCGGAAAAAACGGCAAAAAGAATTGTTGAGTCAGGCATAAAAAAAGTGCTTATATTTAAAAGGGCCCTGCCGCAGTGGGAAAAAGCAGGACTGCCTTTGTATGAACGAAGATAGATAAAAAGGAGGCCGGAAATTGGAAAAAATTAAAAGAGTGTTAAATAATAAATGGTTTTTAGGGGCGTGCAGGGTTTTACTTGGTTTTCTTTTCGTGGTTGCCAGTATTGGAAAAATAATCGATCCTCATGAATTTGCGAAAGACGTTTATTCATACGCGATTTTGCCGGGCCTGTTTGTGCCGGCTTTTGCCGCAATTATCCCGTGGATTGAGTTTATAGCAGGGATCCTGTTGATGCTGAATATTAAAGCGCAAAGCAACGCGTTAATCATTAATGGCCTGCTTATAATGTTTTTAACGGCTATCGCTATTGACGTAGCGCGCGGCATTGAAATATCGTGCGGGTGTTTTGACTTTCTCTTTCCTGAAGAAGAAGTAGGCTGGAAAACTATACTAAGAGATAGTGTGATGCTGATTCCCGGTGTTATTATCCTGTTTTTTGATAAAAATGAAATCAGGATTCCGGGACTGAAAAGAAAATATTGAGTATAAAAATACAGGCCGCGGGCCCGGCTGCCCGGGCGCGAAGAAACTCACAAAAATGCCATGACCACCGCCGCGGAGCAGGGAATCGGCGCTGATGGCGAGTATGTAACGGGTGTCTCAAAATTCGCGGACCCCGGTGTTATGATGGCACCTGCCGTCATAATCGACGGTAAAAGGATTTCATTTATTTTTTTTTGTAGGGGACGGTTTGTAACCGTCCCTTGTATGATAATGATTGTCTTTGGAGGGGCGGCCCCATAATGTTGTGGTGAGCCGTAGGCGAACATTACAGGTTACTTACCTCTCATTATATCATTTACAGTGATATGTGCCGCCCTTTGTTATCGGGTGCGCTACACCGTAAAAACACTTCGTGTTATACGGCACAATGTGCACGCTCCCTACTGGGGTTTCAATTATTTGTTTTTTGTACGGGCGGGTTATAAACCCGCCCCTACAGAAATAAAAGGTATTGGTAGGCGCTGCCTTTAGGCTGCGCATGACAACAAGACAGGCACGCCCTCTACAGGGATTTCATTTATTCGTTTTTTGTAGGGGGCGACACATGCCTGCCTGCCGACTTGCCTGTGCACCGACCTGTCCTCCGAAGCCTGAAAGGCGCAGGGGGAAGCACAAAGTGCGAAGGTGTATCCGCCATGGCCTGAAAGGCGGAGGTGGAAGCCCCGGCGCAGGTTGGTGGCCGCCATACCGTACAAACACTTCATGTTATACCGCACGGGCACGGACCCCGATCTACTTGACATTTATTTAAAATATATGTATATTTACTAATGAAAGATAGTTAATAAAAAGGATAACTTATATGGAACAGCAAATAATAACTAATATAGCTGCAGAGAGAGGGATAGATAAGCTTCCTGTGCTAAGAGAGTATTATGAATTTCTCGTACTCAGGGAAGTATTTAATTCGCAGGCGGGGGATAAACTCGTGTTTAAAGGAGGCACGGCTTTACGTATTTTTTACGGCCTGCCGCGTTATTCCGACGACCTTGATTTTTCACTTTCCGGCAGTTTGACATTTAGAAGTTTTACCGGGGCGATGAAGGTAATTGAAAAAAAATATCCGGTTATGGAAATATCGGATATCTGGAATAAAAGGAATACTTATATATGCGAATTTAAAATAAAGGAAGGATGGCAAAAAGAAGCTTTTTCCCTGAAGTTGGAAGTGTCCAAAAGAAAGAAAGTAAAGAAGAGCGAATACGAGCTGAAGATGGCGGAATCACCGGATTTTGGGATTCAGTTGCTGGCAATGGTGTGTACTGCCGAAGCCATATTTAAAGATAAGGTTAGGGCGATAAAGGAGAGGGATGAACCCAAGGATTATTTTGACCTGTGGTTTTTAAGCCAGTTATTGAAAAGAGAGTTTAATCCACGTGAAAAACCGGATTCCAAAAGGTATAAGCAGGTACTGGGAAAATATCTTCCCGCAAAGTATAAAAAGATACTGGGGGAAATATTGTGAATGCTATAAATTTTATAAAAAAAATGGAGCATTATAAGAAGGATTATTATACATTGAGTGACCTGGTCAAGCTTGCGGGAATAAGCAGGCGGAGCCTGAAGGTCAGGATAAATAGAATGGTAAAAAGAGGTTTTATTACAAGGGCAGCAAGAGATATTTATACTCTGCCTGGAAAAAGCATTGATGTTGAAAAAGTAGCGGGTGGACTGGTTACGCCCTCCTATTTTTCTTTTGATTATATACTCGCAAAAAAAGGTGTAATAAGTGAAACCCCTTATGTTATGGAACTTGTCACGCTTAAGCGTACCAGGTCAAAAAATATATCAGGGGTGAGAGTTGTTTACAGGTACATAAAAAAAAGTCTGTTTTTCGGTTTTACCATGTCAGGCGGTGTATGTTTTGCTGAAGCAGAGAAAGCCCTGCTGGATTCTGTTTATTTCAGGGTTTACGGGAAAGGAACAGGGGTATTAAAAGCAAACAAAAAAAGGATTAATAGCGCTAAATTAAAAAAATATATGTCAAAATACCCGAAGCGTGTAAATAATTATTTAAAAAATACCGGAGTCATATAAAGCGGATTTTGTTATCCCGTAAAGAAAGCAAGCTTTCTACGGGACTTAAAGCATTTCGAATTTTGTAGGGGGAGAGCAACGTAACGTGCTTGTCTGTAATCAGGAGGTGCCATGAATCACTCGCTTCGCTCGGGTTCACGGCGGGTGGGGATGGTTTGTAATTGTACAGGTATGATAATGATTGTTTTTGTAGGGACAGCCATTCGCCTACGCTAAAGCTTTGGCGGACAGGCCTGGGGCGCGCAGTACCGTAAAAACACTTCGTGTTATACGGCACAATGT
>CAZHOD010000145.1:1280-5266 GCA_964534075.1 uncultured Spirochaetia bacterium | reverse complement strand
AAAAAAGAAATTTATGGCCGCGTACGTAAAATTGGAACCGGCCCTTCTCACAGCTACAACCGGCGTTCCTATTTTATTTTTTAAAACCCCTCCGTTCGCGCGCGATACCTGTCCGCACCGCTCCATGAGCGCCTTTATTGCCGTCGATACATTGCCGTAATACACCGGGGACGCTATTATAATGCCGTCGGACGAGGCCATTTTTTCCACACACGCGTTCATCCCGTCGTCCTCAAGCGCGCATTTCATGTCTTTGTTTTTCCTGCATTTATAACACGCCATGCACCCGGAAAAATTTTCGCCCCCGGCCTGTACCAGCTCGGTTTCTATCCCCTCTTTTTCAAACTCCTTAAAAACTATTTTCATCGCCCCGGCTGTGTTGCCTTCGGCCCTCGGGCTTCCGTTAAAAGCAGTTACCTTCATTTTGCCTCCTTTATATTGTGTCCCTTATAACAAGTTCTGTTTTCAACACTTTATCAACCGGCTTACACCCCGGCTTTTCTATTGCCTTAACAATGGTTTTAAACGCCTCCCTGCCCATTTCATCCGCCGGCTGCCTCACGGTAGTAAGGCCGTACGCCGCCGATGTTTCTATATCGTCAAAACCCATTACCCCTACCTGTCCGGGAACCGGTATGCTGTAATTTTTTGCTTCGGTTATGACGCCGTAAGCCACGTAATCTCCGGCAATACAAAAAATGCTGTCAACCTCGTTCATCACCATATACCTAAACGCTTTCCTGCCTTCCTCAAAACTGTAAGCCTGTATCGTAAAAACAATATTGTCCTTAAAAACACCCTCTTCTTTCTCAACCGCCCTGCTGCAGCCTTCCATGCGTTGTTTCTGCGACTCTGCCCTTGTCACGTCGCCGGTTACAACGCCTGTTTTTTTGTAACCCTTCTCTATTATATATTTCATCGCGTCAAAACCGCCCCGCTCGTTATCCACCCTTATTGTATTGGCGCCTTTGGCGTGGTTTTCCACGAGCACAAGAGGCACCTCTTTTTCCGCGCACATACCCGCTGTCTCATCGTCCACCGGAAGCGCGACAACGACTATACCTTTTATCGAGGGATCATTAATCATTTTTTTTATGATACCGGGTGTTTTTTTCATTACCTGCGAGGGCCTCAGGCTGTATACAACAGGGGTGTAGCCGGATTCCACGAACTCATCTTCCATTGCCCATAAAATTTCCGCGTTAAACGCGTTCAGTATATTGCCTGTAATTACAAGTATGCTTCCTTTTGACATTAATGACCGCCCTTTTGAATTTACACGGATATTATAAACACGCGGAGGCATTATGTCAATTATTTCGTTTCACATTGTCACCGCAAAATAAAAATATCCGGTTTTCATATTTAAGCAGGCCCTGGATCCCAAATCTAAAAATTCAATTTATTGTTTGTGGTTCGCGATTTAGATTTTATGAAATTTTCGGGGAAATACCGGTATTATAATTTTTCCATTTTTCCCGCGTCCCACCACGCTGTGCCCGGCCCGACAAGGGAAAGTGTTACGCCTATCACCGCTGTTTTATCAGGAACCTGCGTAAGTATTAAAATTTCTGTCCAGTTGTTATCACCTTTAAAAGCTTTTGAATTAACCCCTCCTATTATGCCGCCCTTAAAATCCACAAAATTAATCGAAACACCCGCCCCCTGCTTAACATCCTTTGTTTTTATCATAAAAGACACCTTTATTTTTTTACCGCCTATATTCTTTATATACTGCCCCCAGAACTTATTTATCCCGTAATTGCCTTTTCCGCTTATTTTAAAGGAATTTTCTCCCTCACAGCTTACCTTTTCATCCACGCTCCAGATACCGGCATCCGGCGCTATCATATCGCACACCCGCCAGTTAAGGGGCATCATGTTTTCATCAAGTTTTTCAGCTCCCGCGTTTTTCATTTCAAAAGGCATTTTCAGCCACACAGCCTCGGGGTTTTTGCTTGAATATTTCCATACAATTTTTTTGTTCCTGTTTATCTCGAGGAGCCTCGCGTGCTGCGCGTCGGATATCATAATATTGCCGTTTTCAAGCTCGTTTGCCTGGTACGGTTTTGCCAGGATACCTTTACCGTACTCAAAAACAACTTCCCCTCCCGGGGTAATTTCCAGTATCCTGTCATTGTTGGAATCGGTAATAAGGGTATTTCCGTTTTTGAGCCGGTCCGCGTACCTGGGCCATCGCAGCCCTTTGCTGTACTGCCATACTATTTCCCCATCCCTGTTTACTTCTATTATCCTGTTTCCGTGAGAATCAGCTATCAAAGTGTTGCCGTTTTTGAGTCTGCGCGGGGCGTGCTGTTTTTTTAATTTTTTATATGACCAGAAAACTTTTCCCTTCCTGTTTGTTTCAAACACCGCGCCGGAATACCTTGCGCTTAAAAGAAACCGCCCGTTTTCTGCCTCTTCTATATAATTCGGATAATCGATAATTGTGCCGTCTGAAAGTTTCCCTGTCCCGTTTCCCCACTGCCTGCTTTCCCATACTATTTTTTTATCGGGTGAAACCTCGACAATACGGTCGTTGTTTGTATCGGGAATAAGGATATTGTTGTTTTTCAGTTTGACAGCGCTGTGGGCAAAATTTACCCCCTTATTATATTCCCACAGCACCCTGCCTTTACGGTTTATTATAAATACTTTTGAGCCGGTATTTGTCCAGTCATACCCGCCCCCGTCAGTTACTAATATATTGCCGTTTTTAAGGATTTGAAAACCCAAAGCGCGCTGGAAATGAAAAGAAGGCTGTTTTAGCAGAAAAAACAGAAAAATTGCCGCCGCAATAAGCAGCGCGCCCGAGATTATGAATAATTTTTTCATTTATAAAAAATTAATAACCACAAAACCGGAAATCGACTGTCATGCTATCGCCCGCGTCGAGTGTAAGGGCTGTCTTTGTCATCCTGCCGTAAGCTCCGAACCCATCACAGTGTGTAGGAATACTTTCAAAAGCCCCGCCATTAACGCTTGCTTCGCCAGAATACATATATTCAAAAACCTGCACAACAAGGTCGTATGTACCGGGATCTATCTCTGTCATGCTGTAATCACCCTGAGCGTTTGTGGAAGCGCCCTTTACTTCGTTTATTGTGGCGTTTTCATAAAGCAAAACGTCCGCTCCCTCGTAAGGGTCAAAGGTCCCGGACCAGTTAGTGTCTTTTGCCACGTTGCCTGATAAAGAGGCAAAAGAAGGGGTTGCCGTGGCGTCGGGTGAAGGCGATGACGCGGTATCCTTGTTTTCACCGCAGGATGACAGAATAAACATAAGAACTGAAATTATAAATACAGGAATTAAATAAACTTTTTTCATATCAGTAAACCTCCTGATCTTTTGAAATAATTATATTGTATTATTTACCAAAAGTCAATTTAAAAAAATTCTCAGGTCAACGCCAAATAGAAATGTCCGCTTTTTCGCGGTGATAATTACACGCATAGCCGGAATATGAAATATTTAATCATCATTCCCCCGCGGCCAAAGGCTCTTTAAAAAACGAGGGCAGCCGTTTTAAAAATTCTTCTGAATTTATTTATTTAATTCTTTTTTCACTTCCTCTATTGCGTTAAAAAAATCTTTGAAATGTTCCTCAAAAACCATAATTCTGCGGCTGGTCTTTTTATCGGGAGTGTCTCCTTCGGCGGATTCCCTGATACTCAGATACTTCCCTCCGTTTTTTGCAGTCTTTACGTCAAAAAAATACGTTCTTTTGCCTGCTTTTACTGTAGCCATTGTTCTCCTCCTGTTTTATGTTGTTTTTTAATTTACATATTATAACCCTGCTTTGGCATTTAACTCATTCCACACTTTTAGAACCCTTATTTCGGCATCATGAGCCCCGGCTCCCCTGATATACCGCGCATCCAGCTCAAAAGATGATTCAGCGGATTTATAATAGATATCAAACTGCCCGCACTTGCGGTTTTTACACTCGATTGTTATCTTTACATACCGGCCTTTATTATTTGCCCTT
>CAZHOD010000145.1:0-1270 GCA_964534075.1 uncultured Spirochaetia bacterium | reverse complement strand
CTGCCGAGCAAATCTTCAGGATATTTATTTAAATACGCCGTGATAAACTCATCTCCTTTTTCCTTTAATATTCCGGAATGTTTAAACTCATTTTCCATCACAACCTCCCTTGCGCGGTTTAAAACCGATTTGTTTTTTCTTTGATTTATTTTTTAAACGCACATTTGAGACCTGTTCTCAGATGTGCGTTTAAAAACTTTGTTGTATACTCGTTAGTTTCTGATTCAGAATATCGTTAATTTTTCTTTCCTCTAACAAACTGCTAATATTCCTGCTTATTCTGGAATAATGTATTTTAAATAACGCAGCTATTTCATTAACATTCATTGAAGTGTGCTTTTTTACATAATATATTGCTGCTTTTTTACCGTAATTAAACTTGCCTTTTTTATAAAGGATACTTTTCTTGTTTGTTTTGAATTCCCGCGCAACTATACTTAATATTTTTTCTGGTTCAATAGTATCTATCTTATATGTTTTTTTCGGAACCAAAATTCCTTTTCGGCTTAATTTTTTCTGTATTTTTTTTAAAAAACCTGTACTGCTGTATAATATTTCTGACCCCGGGTTTTCTTCAAATGCCTTATAGTCCATGGAGTCTTTTTCTGCGAGATGCATTTTCATCCTTTTAAGGGCTGTTTTTCTGTCTTTATCAAACCAGCCTATAACCCACGTAGTATCCGTTATCCCAAAACCTTTTCTGCCAAGATACTCTCTGTAACTGGACCACCCGTACAGCGAAAGGCTTTCCGTTAACCCGTCTTTTAAGGGATTAAGATGAATATATCTTGTAACATTGATTAAATTTACATCTTTTTCCAATACAGTGTTTTTAAATCTTCCCTGAAAAAGATGCCCTGTCCGCTTATGCCGCCAGTTAAAATATATGCTGTATTTTCCATTAATATATTTCATAAGTTTGCTCAGCTGTCCGTCATGAGTTTCAATAAGCAAATGATAATGATTGGGCATGAGTGTATAAGCGTGCAGGGTATAATTATAGTCTTTAAAAGAATCCTTAATTATCTGCAAGAATTTAATCCTGTCCGGATCATCTTTAAATATTTTCTTTTTTTCGTTCCCCCTGGAATAAACATGCGTCACCATTCCCGGGTATTGTATACGTCTTTTATTTGCCAT
This sequence comes from uncultured Spirochaetia bacterium, assembly GCA_964534075.1. Taxonomy (GTDB): domain Bacteria; phylum Oederibacteriota; class PGYV01; order PGYV01; family CAYTNY01; genus CAZHOD01. The sequence goes on along the minus strand of CAZHOD010000145.1, from coordinate 130 downwards.
AAAAAGCCCCTCTATTTTAATTAGCAATATTCTACTAATTTATCACTGTATTTTCAAGCAGTTATTTTTAAACGCATGGGAATAAGGATAGACATCGTATACACTTGGCAAAGCTTAAAATACTTGGGAA
>CAZHOD010000144.1:0-5269 GCA_964534075.1 uncultured Spirochaetia bacterium | reverse complement strand
CCAAACTTAATGAGGATAAAATGCTGGAGCTGTTCAAAAACGCCTATAAAGGAGTTTGATCCGGAGGTACGCGCGGGTTTCGGGGCAGCCGCTGAATTTACCGCGGGAGAATATTAACGGGAGCAATTAAGAAAAAGCCGTTAACTCAGTTGTCGCTGCATAAAAAGTCGGGATAATTATTTTTTATGTACGAATGGCTGGCGGCGCGGATTTTTGGATCCGTCATTTTCCCGTGATGGACGGGTAAAAGGGGAGGAACTTTATTTCTTTTTTGCCCCTTATGATATCTATACTGATAACTGTAATTGTCATCATCGTAATATTTGTTGTCCGCGGGCAGTTCCGGGATTGCCTCGGCAGGAGTGGAGTACCTGTAAAATTTTTTAAAAATTTTTTCGGCTGAATCAAGTAAAATACCCGCTGAGATTATTATGAATATCACAAGAACATAAAATCCCGCGGCTGAGCCGAAAAGAAAATCAAAAATTATCTCCCTCTGCAGGAACATAAGAAAAAGCATCCAGGCGATAAGAAAAGAACCTTTTTTTGAAAGCCCCATTGTGTCCACCTCTTTCATGAAATTTTTAAAATTTAAAGGAACTCTTCTTGCTTTAATTATAGGCGAAAATATTTACATTTCCAAATTTTTACGAAAAATTGGTTTCATATATATTTTGTCTGTTTCGCGGATTCAAAATTTTCGGGGTTATACATAGAATATCGCTGAAAAATAAAAACGTTTTAATTTTGACGTTATTTTGTCAGGTGAAAGCCATATAAAAGTACATTAAATACAGAAAAAGGTGTTTGTGTGAAACCGGCGGCAGGGGTATAGTATAAAAAAATATACAGAGGAGGGCGGTATGGATTTAAAGGAAACAGTTATGAAACAGCGGGAATTTTTCAGCACACACAAAACAAAAAAAATAAGTTTCCGTATCGACGCGTTAAAACGCCTCAGGAAAACGATTTATAAATATGAGGATAAAATAAATTCCGCTTTAACGCGTGACCTTCACAAATCAAAGGAACAGGCTTATGTTACCGAAATCGGCCTGTGCCTTCGCGAAACAAATATATTTATAAAGAATCTTAAAAAATGGTCAAAACTCCGGAAAAAATCCTCATCCGTACTTTTCCCGCTGGCAAAAAGTTATGTAAAACCCGAACCGTTCGGCGTTTCGCTTATAATATCCCCGTGGAACTACCCGGTATTCCTTTCGCTGATGCCTTTAATAGCCGCGATAGGCGCGGGGAACTGCGTAATATTAAAACCCGCGAGTTCTTCAGCGGCATGTTCGGATGTACTCGATGAAATGATTTCGGATTGTTTTCCCGAAGAGCATGTTAAGGTTGTCAAAAGGGCAAAAGGGGAAAATTACAATATACTGGATGAAAAATTCGACAGGATACTTTTTACGGGCAGCCCTGAAACAGGAAAAAAAGTACTGGCCGCCGCGGCGAGGCATATCACGCCTGTCACTCTGGAACTCGGCGGTAAAAGCCCCTGTATCGTGCACAAAGACGCGGACATACAACTTGCCGCGGCAAGGGCGTCGATGGGTAAATTCATAAACGCGGGGCAAAACTGTGTGTCCCCGGATTACGCGCTTGTACACAGGGATGTAAAAAATAAATTTACGGAAAATCTAAAATTACGCGTAAAAAAAATGTACACCAACAATCCGGAACAAAGTGATGATTACGGCAGGGTTATAAATGATAAGGAATTCGACAGGATTTCCTCTTACCTTAAAGAAGCCAGTATTATTTACGGAGGCAAAACAAACAGGGAAACAAAATATATAGAACCAACGATAATCGATGAACCGCCCGGAGAGGCGGGAATAATGAAAGAGGAAATATTCGGGCCTCTTTTTCCTGTTATAACCTATGAAAAAATAAGCGACGCGATAGATTTTGTCAATAAAAGGGAAAAACCACTTGTCGCTTACGTGTTTACGCGGGATAAAGGGGTAAAGCAGCGTGTTTTAAATGAAACATCCTCAGGAGGCGCGTGCGTAAACGATACTGTTGTGCAGCTCGCGTCCCCGGATATGCCCTTTGGCGGCGCCGGAATGAGCGGGTACGGCCGGTACAGGGGTAAATATGGTTTTGATTCTTTTTCGAATTTAAAAAGCGTTATGGAACAGACAACCCTATTCGATATCCCTTTCCGCTACCCTCCTTTATCAAAATTCGCGTACCGGCTATTCAAAAAGTTACTGAAATAAACATATAATAAACCGGCTTTCCTGCCCGGTACAGCCCCTGGTTTCCGCGGGCCTTAACATTAAATATATAAACCGGCAACGGCGGATTGATGCTGTCAAAAAGCCGGCGGAAATTCAGGTTCCCTCTCCTTTGGCCTGTTTATTACCCATAAGCAAGAATCAATACACATCGTTGAGGGAAACCAGTATTTACAGCCGCTGCAAAAACCCAATATTGTACATTAATCGGCGGATTATACCGGTTGTATTTAACCGGGTTTTATGATATTTTTATATTATATCAAGCAGGGGAATTGTATGAAAAAAAATTATAAATCATACAGTTTTAAAGATGACGCGGGAGTGTTTTTCATCCTGTTTATTCTTTTTTCATTGTTTCTTTATTCCTGCCAGAAACAGGAAAATCCGACCACTGTAACCGTAAAAGAAACAGTAGTTGTTATAGCCTCTTTTACGGCGTCCCCGACCATAACATGTTCGCCGACAATAAGCGAAACACATACGGCCTCGCCTGTTGCCTCATCCACGCCTACTTTTACAATAACAGCCACGCATACTTCTACGCCCACCCCGCCTCCGAACGCGCACTGGGTTTCGGAAGGTGTGTGGGAATGCGATGCCGGGTGTTATGATTTTGACGGTAACCCGGAAAACGGGTGCGAGGTTTGCGAAGACCCGGACGCTGTTTATGTATCGGCCTCCGGAACGGACCAGGTTTCGGGCGGCGCGATAACTGACCCGTTTTTAACCATAACCTACGCGATTAGCAGGGCCGCGGCGCAGGGTAAATCAAAGGTTTATATTATGGAAGGTATATATTATGAGGAAATTACGCTCCGGGACGGTATTTCACTTAAAGGGGGCTATAATGAATACTGGTCCCATACGGGCCAGAAAGACACTTTTATTTACGCGGCCGCGGAATCATCCGGAAATATGATTGGTTTATCAGCAGAAAACATAATGTCAACTACCGATATTTCATATCTTACAATAAGTACCGCGTCCGCTTATACAACCGGCGCGTCGAATTACGGCGTTTATGTAAGCGGTTCCCCGGGACTGTCAATAATAAACTGTGATATTATCACGGGCAGCGGAGCGGCGGGCCTTGCCGGCATGGTTGGAGCAGACGGTTCTGACGGTGCTGTGGGAAGCGACGGAGAGGACGCAAACACGTCTTCCTCTTCCGGCGGAGCGGGGGGGAGCGGCGGTTTTCTGTCCGCCTCAAATTTTGATTCCACGTTGACCGACATATCCGGAGGCGCCGGCGGGTACGGCGGTTATGTTGATTCGGGCAATACTGTCAACGCGGACGGATTTGACGGAGTCGGCGGCAACGACGGTTTTGGGCCCGATGACGGCGGAGCGGGAACCGGGGGCAGCGGTGGTTCATATATAGGGGCTTGTGATTCATACGGGGTGTGTTCGCAGGGAGACGCGGGCAGCCCGGGTGCGGACGGAATCAACGGAATCGGGGGGGATAATACAATAAATGTTACGGCGTATTTTGGCGGCGCTGATGGCGGCAATGGTACCCGCGGCGGACACGGAGGAGGCGGCGGAGGGGGAGGAGGCTGCCCTGCGAACTGCGCGTCTTCATACCCTGATAACTGTGGGGCCGGAGGAGGCGGCGGCGGTTCAGGCGGAGGCGGCGGTCAATGCGGCTACGGCGGCGAAGCAGGCGGTGGTTCATTTGGAATATTTATTTTAAGTTCTGATATAACGGTTTCAAACTGTTCAATCCGTACTTCAGCGGGAGGCGCGGGGGGCGCCGGGGGTTCGGGCGGCAGGGGCGGAGACGGCGGCGCGCCGGGCAACAGCGGACTGATTTCTGGAAGCGAATTCGCGTGTGACGGAGGCGCCGGCGGAGACGGCGGACACGGAGGCGCCGGCGGAGGAGGAGCAGGAGGGCCCTCGATATGCCTTTATTATAAATCATCTGCCCCTTCTTTAAACAGTATTACGTACAACCCGGGAAGCGGAGGTACAGGCGGCAGCTCGAGCGGTGATGCCGGCATGGAAGGAATGAGCCGGGATATTTACGCGCAGTAAAAAACTGTAACATTCGTCTTTGCGGATGCTGTCAAAAAGCCGGCGGAAATTTAAGGCCGCTTCTTTCCGGCGGGAATGGTGAAGCAGCGGCAGTAAATACGGTTTCATTATAAAGAGGCGCCTGTTCTTACGTAGGGAACAGGCATGCCTGTTCCCTACAGGAGTTTATATTTGCCCGCAATAGCTTTTTAAAAGCCCGCCGAATATTGTACACTGGGCTACAGAAAAGATTATTTGTCAAGAGAAAATTTGTTTGATATAATAAGTATGCGTATGGGTTCTTGCGCTTGTGAGAATCCGGATTTGTTCCCCGGGCGGTGAAAGCCGTCCGGGGTTTAAAAAAAGTTGGTTTTACAATATTAAACTAATATATTTAAAAAGAAGGTGATTAAAAAATGTCAGCATATAAAATTTCAGTAGTAGTGGAAAAAGATAAAGAAGGTTATTATGCTTATTGCCCGGATTTCCAGGGATGTTATACCCAAGGCGATACCTATGAGGAAGTGATAGAAAATATAAGAGACGCAGTAAAACTGCATATAGAAGACCGGCTTGAAAGCAAAGAAAAAGTGCCCGACATGGAATTAATTAACGTAACTTCATTAGAAGTAACGGTATGAGCGACAGGCTGCCAAGGATCACAGCCGACCGGATAATTAAAGTTCTTGAGAAAAAAGGTTTTTTTCTCTCCCGCCAGAGCGGAAGCCATAAAATATATAAAAACCCTGAAAGCAAATGAGCGACTGTTCCGTATTATAAAGGGAAAATACTACATCCGAAAGTTTTAAAAGGCATATTAAATGACGCTAATTTAAAAATTGAGGATATAAAGGATATATTGTAAATATATGGGCTGTTGCGTTCGTGAGAATCCGGATTTGCCCCCGGGGCCGCGAGGGTTCGGGGGTTAAAAAAGGATGGGGAAGCAGGGATTCCGCAACTAAAATAAACCCCACCTTAAAATTCTTTAAAATCAGCTA
>CAZHOD010000143.1:0-5331 GCA_964534075.1 uncultured Spirochaetia bacterium | reverse complement strand
TAAACTGCGGAAATCCCAGGACAGGATATTTTCCGCCCGGCCGTACGCCGAGAAAATCAACGAGGTAATCGCGGAGCTTTCACGCGGCGCTGACGGGGAAAAATTTCCGCTGGTCAGGGAAAATACGGGCGTTGAAAAAGAAGGAGTAATACTTGTCACCGCGGATAAAGGGCTTTGCGGAAGCTACAATACAAATTTAGCAAAGGAAACAATGGCAATAATAAAGGAAAGAAAAGATTTAGGCATGTATTATATAGGTAAAAAAGGCATGGATTTGCTTAAAAAATTCAGCAGGGAGACAGAGGCGTTTAAATTCAATGACAAAAGCATAGGATGGGGGGATGTGGCGGAAATAGGGGATGGTGTGATAGACGGTTATATAAAAGGAAAGTTTGGAAAAGTGAATATCATATACAGCATGTTCCAAAGTTCCCTTCAGCAGAAAATAGTAAAAAAACAGCTGCTTCCGGTATCTTTTTCCGGGTTCCGGGAGGAAGGGGCCGGGCCGGCGCGTGATTTCATATACGAGCCGCGCGCGGAGGTTGTTTTAAACAACCTTCTTACGAGGTATGTTAAGATATCCATTTACAGGGCTGTGCTCGAGGCTCAGGCTTCAGAGCACGGTGTCCGTATGGTAGCCATGGAAATGGCCACAAATAACGCGAATGATATGATAAATGACCTGACGCTTCTCGCGAATAAGACCCGGCAGTCCGTTATAACCACTGAATTAAACGAGATAGTGGGCGGCGCGGAAGCGATAAAAGGATAAAAAAAATAAAATTCGGGATTTGAAATTCGGAATTCGGAAAATTACTTGAAGGAGGAAGTTATGAACAAAGGAAAAGTTGTCCAGGTAATAGGGCCAATACTCGACGTCGAATTTTCGGACGGGAAGCTTCCGGATATATACAACGCGGTAAAAATGGAAGGCTCATACGAAATAGCCGGGGAGAAAAGGGAAATTGACCTTACGGCAGAGGTGGCTCTTCATGTCGGCGATAACACCGTCAGGTGCGTCGCGATGAGCTCGACCGATGGTATATCCAGAGGAATCGAGGCCGTCGATACGGGAGACCCCATAAATGTGCCTGTAGGAGAGGCGACCCTCGGCAGGGTGCTAAATGTACTGGGAAAGCCCGTTGACTATAGGGGGCCGGTTGAATCGGACAAACACAGCGTAATAAGGAAAAGGCCGCCGTCGTTCGAGGAACAGTCAATAGAGACGGAAATGTTTGAAACAGGGATAAAGGTCATAGACCTTTTGTGCCCTTACTCAAAAGGGGGGAAAGTTGGGCTGTTTGGCGGCGCCGGCGTTGGTAAGACAGTCATAATAATGGAGCTTATCAGGAACATAGCGCAGGAACACGGGGGGCTGTCCGTGTTTTCCGGCGTTGGTGAGAGGACAAGGGAAGGTACGGATTTAAGGCTTGAAATGCAGGATTCGGGTGTCATAGAGAAGACATCGCTTATATACGGGCAGATGAACGAGCCCCCGGGCGCGAGGCTAAGGGTGGGACTGACAGGGCTTACCGTAGCTGAGCATTTCAGGGACGAGGCGGGAAAAGACGTTCTTTTGTTTATAGACAACATATTCAGGTTCACGCAGGCAGGTTCAGAGGTTTCCGCCCTTCTTGGGCGTATGCCTTCGGCAGTAGGTTACCAGCCGAACCTTGCAACTGAAATGGCTGAGCTGCAGGAAAGGATTACATCGACTAAAAAAGGCTCAATAACTTCCGTGCAGGCGATTTACGTACCGGCGGACGATTTGACAGACCCGGCGCCTGCTACGGCTTTTGCCCACCTTGACGCCACGACAGTGCTTTCCAGGCCGCTTTCCGCTCTGGGTATTTATCCGGCAGTGGACCCTCTTGATTCAAACTCATCCATACTAAAGCCTGAAGTCGTCGGAGAGGAGCACTATGAAGTAGCCATGGAAGTACAAAGTATACTGCAGAGGTATAAGGACCTGCAGGATATTATAGCGATTCTGGGAATCGACGAGCTTTCTGAGGAAGACAAGCTTATTGTGGCAAGGGCAAGAAGAATACAGAAGTTTCTTTCCCAGCCTTTCTTTGTGGCTTCACAGTTTACGGGGCATGACGGAAAATACGTTCCCGTAAAGGAAACAGTAGCCAGTTTTAGGAGGCTTGTAAAGGGAGAATTCGACCATATACCCGAGCAGGCCTTTTACATGGCAGGCGGAATAGAGGAAGTGCTCGAACGGGCAAAAACAATGGAGTAAACGGAGCAAAATATGGAAAAAATATTTAATATAGACATAGTCACGCCTGAAAAAAAAGTTTTTGAAGGAGAAGCGGTTTCAATAGCCGCGCCGGGAATCGAAGGTGAGTTCGGTGTGCTTCGCGGGCACGCGCCTTTCGCGACGGTACTTGTCCCGGGGGTGGTTACTCTGAAATATTCCGGAGGCAAAGAGGAACTGATGGCTGTGTCAGGCGGATACATAGAGGTAACCCCCAAGAAAGTAATACTCCTTGTCGAGACCGCTGACAGGCCGGGCGAAGTGGATGTTGAGAAAATAAAGAAGTCGCAGAAAGAAAAGGAAAACCTTCTTAAGGCGAGGGACAGAAAAGGCGTGGATTATGACGCCATGCAGGCTGAACTGCTTAAGGAAATGTCCAGGCTAAAAGCTGTTGAGATGCTTCAGAAACGTAAAAAAGTATAACAGGGGCGGTTGTTTTAACTTTTCGGAGGAACTCAAATGAAAAATTCCGTTTATTTTTTTATTGTAACAGTATTTTTCCTGTTTATTTCCTGCGCAAAAACAACAGAGCCGGGGAAGGATAAATTCACGGTAACAGGAGGGTTCGATATTAATACCGGCGTGTACGCGGGTGTATACCCCGGGAAAGCGGAGCTTTTGGACTACAAAAACGGTGTTTTTTATAAAAGAAAGATATTTGTGAAAGACAGCGGCTGGGAAAAATATAAAAATTTTAATATCGAGAATTTGGAAATAAGGGTTAAAAAAGAGCGTTCCGCGAGGATAGTCGATAAAAGCGCTGTCGATGTTTACGGGTTTAATTTCAGCGAAGACATGAGCCGCGCCGCTGCTACCGCTCGCCTGGGAACGTCTCCGAATACAACGGCTCTCGTATTAAATATGAAAAAGGAAGAAATGATTTATTCCCCGGATTTTACGGGAAGAAAGCCGGGCAAAAAGCGCGCCGGCCCGGCAATGGAAAAAGTATGGTTTAACACGAAAATTTCCCGGCGGGGTTATTACGCTGTGTGCGACGTTTACGAAGCGGACGGCAAAAAAAAGGCCGCTTTTATTTTTTTCAGGGAAAAACCGGTAAAATACACTGAAACAGAAGGGACAGCTATGTTTCCGCTGCCCATGGGGGAAAGCACATATTTTTTAAGGCCAAAAGAGGATAGAAAGGATACGGAGCTTGTTGTTGTTAAGGCGAGCGCCGAAGGGCTGAAAAAAACCGGGCGAAGAGGGGTAAAGGGAGCGATAAAGGGCCGTGTAGCGGGGATGGAGCGGATCGGGGAAAGCGCGGTTATATTAACCGGAGAAGGAATATATATATATTCGGGGAACGAAGAGGAAGGGGTAAGCAGGTACTGCGATTTCAGCAGGTTCAGAGAAGAATTTGAAATATTTGAGCCATTTGAAATATTTACGGTGAATGCTGAAAAAGCCGGGTACATAATTTTTGCCGCGAAAAGATATGACGGAAAGGCCTATTCATATAAGCTATACGCGAAAAAATTCTGAATTAACGCAACCTTTTTTAAAGTTTAACGTTTAAAGAAATGCAGGAGTATAGAAATATAAGAAATCCGGACAAAAAACATCTAAATATTAAAGGCATTTTTTGGGAAGCGGGCGGTCAAATTTATTCTTGACACCGTATTTTAGAAATGCTATATTTCATAAGAGGTGACTAAATGAAAATTATTAAAAAAGCAGTTTTAACAGGCGGGATTGTAATGTTTTTATTTTCGTCTGTATGGGCTGAAGCAGGGACAACATCAGCGGTGTTTTTAAAGCTTGAACAGGGGGTCAGGCCCGTCTCTATGGGCGGTGCTTTTACCGCGGCTTCTGATGACGTAAACGCGGTTTACTGGAACCCCGCGGGTTTGCCTCAGGTTTCCAATCTCGAGTTAACCTTTATGCATACAATGTGGTTCGCGGAAATATTTTATGATTATCTCGGCTTTGCTTATCCTGTAGGTGAAGTAGGTACGTTTGGGCTGGGCCTTACATATGTTAATTCCGGCGACATTACGAGCTGGAATGAGATAGGAGAGGAAATAGGCGAGTTTTCCGCGTGGGACCTTGCCGTTAACCTGGCGTTCGGAACAAAATTAAATGAGAAAACTTCAGTAGGAATAATAGCGAAACTTTTCAACGAGTCCATAGATGACAGAGGCGCGTTCGGGTTCGCCGCGGACCTCGGGCTTATTCATAAATTCAGGGATGATTTGCAGGGAGGCATTGTGCTGCAGAACCTCGGGCCAAAGCACGGTTTTGGCGACGCCTTCCTTTTGCCTATGAACGCGAGGGCGGGCCTTAGTTACACGGGCGTAAGGAACATGATGGTAAACCTGGATTATATACAGCCCATAGAAACCAACGGCATAATCGCTCTCGGCATGGAATACTGGTACCGGGATATCATCGTTTTTAGGCTGGGCTACCAGTACCAGGGGATGTTTGACCCTAATAAATATTATGAGAATTACGCGGGGCCCGCGATATTTTCGGGTTTTGTTATAGGAGCGGGCCTGAAAATAGATATATACGAAATTGATTACGCTTACAAACAATTTGGCGTTCTTGAAAGCACACACAGGATAGGGCTGACGCTTAAGTTTAAATAACATGAAGCAACTTGACGTAAACACTTCCGGACGTATGGAATTTCTCGACATATCGGAGAAAATTAAGAGCGTTGTTGAGAAGTCTTTCGTAAAAAACGGCGTTTTGCTTTTATACGTGCCGCATACTACTGCCGGCCTGACAATCAATGAGAACGCTGATCCCTGTGTAAAAAAAGATATACTGACAAAGCTTACGCGGCTGGTTCCGGAAAATGACGGTTATACGCACACTGAAGGAAATTCGGATTCTCATATCCTGGCCACTCTTACAGGCAGCCAGTTGTTTGTATTTATTGAGAACGGAAAGCCCGCAATAGGCACATGGCAGGGTATTTATTTTTGTGAATATGACGGGCCCAGGAAAAGAAAATTATTATATGAAATAATAAAAATAAACTGATGAATACCGGATATAATTATGACAGGAGGAAATAGATGGCAAAAGTAGTGATTAAAAATGTTGTAAAGAAATATAAC
>CAZHOD010000142.1:0-5351 GCA_964534075.1 uncultured Spirochaetia bacterium | reverse complement strand
CCGCAAACATGGCCTTTTTTATTTTTATGATGGGGTGTGTTTTCGGAACCGCGGTTTTTTTCCCTTTTGTAAAAGCAAACCTGTTTTTCCTTATGATTTTTCATATAATTCTTTTTTCATTTTTCTGCTGTACTTTACTTACGGGTTATTATTCTTACTGGATAAAAATAATAAGGAAACAGGGGCGCGATAATATATTCGTGGAGATAGGCCGGGGTATAAAGGAAAACTGCCTCAAGGGCCTCGCTGTTTTTATCATTAATGTTTTGTTTTTTGCCGCGGTCGCGGCGGTGGTAAGTTTTTATAAGAACACCGAGGGGCTGGGTAAAATCGGCCTCATTCTCGGGGGGATTGTTATATGGCTGGCAATAGTATTTATGGTTATGCAGTTATACGTGATGCCCGTGCTTATTCTTGACGAAAAAAAAAGGATATTTACCTCTTACAAAAAGGCGGCATTAATGGTTATGTCGGCGCCGTTCTCCTCGTTTTTGCTTACCGGTTTCATAGCGTACCTGATGTTGTTTTTATACCCGGCTTTTGCGCTGTTTTTCGGCAAAGCCATGATGCCCGTTTTTTTCGCGCTGATTGCCCTTATCCCCATATTTTTTCTGCCTTTTTTTACTTATAATTATATACTGCTTCTTTCAGTCAACGCTGCGATTATATCGTATGAGAAACATAATGTTATGGAAGATATGAGCAAGCACTGGGAAAGCAAGGGCTGGGGGAATTTTTTCAGGCCGTGGGAGTCAAAATGAGCGCGGTTTTTAAGGGCAGGAGAAGGAAAAAACCCAAAAAAAAGCTTATTGTCGCGGGGCTGGTTTTGTTCAGTGTTTTTGTGCTGGGCAGGGGCGCTTATAAATATTTCAATATGAAGAATCACAGGGACGATATGAGCGGTGAGATAGCGTCGTTAAAAAAAGAAAATAAAAAATTACAGAAAAGGATTAAGAATGTATACAGCGACGAAGAGTACATAGAAAAAATAGCCAGGGAACAGCTTAACCTGGTGAAAAAAGGGGAGACAGTATATATAATAAGCGATGAATAGGAATCTAAAATTTAAAATTGAAAACCGGAAATTAAAACCATGAAATTTTTAATATCCGGGTTCGGGCGTTAATTCTCTGAATTTTATACCACAAATATAAATTTTAAAATTCCGGATTGATTGTTAAAAATAAAAAAGCCCGCTAAAAAGCGGGCTTTTTTTATGGTTGCGGGGGGTGGATTTGAACCACCGACCTTTGGGTTATGAGCCCAACGAGCTACCGCTGCTCCACCCCGCGCCGTTTATTGTACTTATTTTATTATCCGCATGTTCAATTGTTCCGGCAAGCTTCGTTTGCTTGGTGCCGGGAGCCGGACTCGAACCGGCATGGAGGATTAACTCCCATGGATTTTAAGTCCACTACGTCTACCAATTTCGTCATCCCGGCAAACAGGATAACGAAACATAGTATACAAACAAATGTCCCTAATGTCAAGCAGGCGGGGAGGTTTTGAGATTTGAAATTTGAGGTTCCGATTCCCTGTCCGCCGGCAGGCGCGGGGTTGTCCCCGCAAAGGCAAAAAACGTATTGGTAGGCGCAGCCTTTCCTGTCAGCCGAAGCTTTAGCGAAGGTTGATGGCTGCGTAGAACAACGAGACAGGAAACGTATTTACAGGGGCGGACTTGTATGTCCGCCCAAAAACGAAAACACAAAAACCGGACAACCATCCACCTCCGCCTTTCAGGCTATGGCGGACAAGTCGGCAGGCAGGGCTGTCCCTGCGAAAACAAGACGTATTTACAGGGGCGGGCCTGTACCTGTACCGTGTAACACGAAATGTTTTTACGGTATGCCCGCCCTTCGTTATCGGGCCGACATACAAGTCGGCCCCTACAGGGACATCTGATTATTCGTTTTTTGTAGGAACAGGGCGCCTGCCCTGTCCGATAAATCCGCGTTATTCAGAAAGGGGCGCGCAGTGCGCGCCCCCTACAGGGCTGTCCCTGCGAAAACAAAACGTATTTGTAACCGCAGCCTTTACGGCTGCGTAGAACAACGAGACAGGAAACGTATTTACAGGGGCGGACTTGTATGTCCGCCCAAAAACGAAAACACAAAAACCGGACAACCATCCACCTCCGCCTTTCAGGCTATGGCGGACAAGTCGGCAGGCAGGGCTGTCCCTGCGAAAACAAGACGTATTTACAGGGGCGGGCCTGTACCTGTACCGTGTAACACGAAATGTTTTTACGGTATGCCCGCCCTTCGTTATCGGGCCGACATACAAGTCGGCCCCTACAGGGACATCTGATTATTCGTTTTTTGTAGGAACAGGGCGCCTGCCCTGTCCGATAAATCCGCGTTATTCAGAAAGGGGCGCGCAGTGCGCGCCCCCTACAGGGCTGTCCCTGCGAAAACAAAACGTATTTGTAACCGCAGCCTTTACGGCTGCGTAGAACAACGAGACAGAAAACGTATTTGCAGGGGCGGACTTGTATGTCCGCCCATCACGTTGCGGGACATTCAATAACGATCGTTTTTGTAGGGGCGACCCTGTGTGGTCGCCCAATAGATTATTTCTCTTTTTTACGTGTGTTGTTTTTATTATTAAAAAATATTTTAAAAAGGATGTTGTTAAAATATTGGAATAATCCGCGAGCAGTCGTTCCGGATTGAAATTTCGTATAATGTATATTATGCGGTAAAATAGAATAAACCTCCTTTTTGTTATCTTAGGTGATGTAAACTAAGATAAAAACAAAAGGAGGTTGTTTAATGGAACAGGCAATGTTTTATCAGGAACCCGCGGTGTATATTCCCAAAAAAACCTTTATTTAAAACCCGAAATAACCTATAATTACAAAAAATCAGGAGGTGTAAAAATGGTAAAAACAGACAAAATCAAGGTTGAGACCAAAGGGCATACCGATATTATGGATGTCACGGACAAAACCGCGGATATTGTATCGAAAAGCGGGATAAGAAACGGTACAGCGACCGTTTTTGTTCCGGGCTCTACAGGCGGTATGACAACGGTCGAGTACGAGCCGGGCCTTATAAAGGATTTAAAGGAATTCTTTGAAAAACTTTTTCCTTATAAGCATCCGTACGCCCATAACGCCACATGGGGAGACGGTAACGGCGGATCCCACGTCCGCGCTTCTTTTTTGGGGCCGTCCATAACAGTGCCTTTAGTCAACGGGCAGATGACACTCGGAACGTGGCAGCAGATTATTTTTATTGATTTTGACACAAGGAAAAGAGGCAGGGAGCTTATAGTGCAGGTTGTGGGGGATTGACTAAAAATTTAAAATTTAGAAGTTAAAATTCAAAAGACATAAATACAGGAGATTTTGATTATAATGGAAAAAGGAAAGGAATATGACGTAATTGTAATAGGCGCGGGGCACGCCGGGTGTGAAGCGGCGCTGGCAGCGGCGCGTATGGGCGCTAAGGCCGCGCTTTTTACAATGAATAAAGACAAGGCCGCGGCAATGCCCTGCAACCCGGCGATTGGAGGGCTTGCCAAAGGGCAGGTTGTGCGGGAGATAGACGCGCTCGGCGGGGAGATGGCAAAAGCGGCAGACGCCACCTGTATACAGTTTAAGGTTCTTAATCCCAAAAAGGGGCCGGCTGTCAGGGGGCTGAGGGCGCAGGCGGACAAGCGTGAATACACCGGTTATATGAAAAAAAAAATAAAGGAACAGGAAAACCTTGATTTTTACGGGGCGGCTGTCACGGAAATAACAGTAAATGATAAAGGAGTATCGGGAATAATCGCAGGCAGGGTAAAGTATCCTTCAAAAACAGTCGTGGTAACAACAGGGACCTTTCTGAACGGGGTCATATATATAGGGTTTGAGGAAACACCGGCGGGCATGCTGGGCGAGCCGCCCTCGGTAGCCCTTTCGTCATCACTGAAAAAACTCGGGTTTAAGATGGGAAGGCTCAAGACAGGTACCCCGCAGCGTGTTGAAAGGGAATCCCTGGATTACTCAAAATTTACGGAACAGCCCGGGGACCCGGACCCGGTCCCGTTTTCTTTTTCCACGGAGGAGCTTAAGCCCGGCGGGGTTATGTGCTGGCTTACAAATACGAACGAAAAAACAAAAAAGGTTATAGAGGACAATCTTGAAAGGTCGCCGCTTTACAGTAAATCAAACAAAAAAATATTCGGCGCCGGGCCGCGTTACTGCCCGTCGATAGAGGACAAAATAGTAAAGTTTCCGGAAAAGACGGCCCACCATGTTTTTATAGAGCCTGAATGGAAAGGCTCGAATGAGATGTATTTGAACGGGCTTTCCACTTCGCTGCCCCCGGATGTGCAGGAGGCGTATTTAAAAACAATACCGGGTTTTGAGAACATAAAAATAATCTCGCCCGCTTACGGCATTGAGTATGATTTTTCGTATCCGTCACAGATAAGGCACACCATGGAGGCGAAGTGTTTGCCAGATCTTTTTTTCGCCGGGCAGATAAACGGGACATCCGGTTATGAGGAGGCGGCCGGCCAGGGCCTGCTGGCGGGGATAAACGCCGCTTTAAAAGTCAAAGGGGAGCCGCCTTTTGTAACACCGCGTTCCGAAAGTTATATAGGTGTGATGACGGATGACCTCATAAACCTGGATATAAACGAGCCCTACAGGCTTTTTTCTTCGCGGGCGGAATACCGCCTGATTTTGAGGAATGACAACGCGGATGTAAGGCTTTCGCGATACGGAAGGAAGTTCGGCCTTGTGGATGATGAAGATTATTCCCTCTTAATGAGAAAAAAGGAATTCTTTATAAAAGAAAAGGAAAGGTTTGGGAGGGAGCGTATAGAACACTCCGAAGAAAACAGGAGGATTATGAAAGAGGCCGGCGCCGGCCCTCTTTCTGAAGGAATGACCCTGCTCGATGTTTTAAAGAGGCCGGGCGCGGGCCGGGAATTGTTAAGAAAATTTACGGATACAGGCAGAGGTATGCCGTCTCATTTTACTGATTACCTGCTGGCTGAAATAAAGTATGAGGGTTATATAAAAAAACAGGAAAGGCAGGTAAAAAAATTCGAAAAACTGGAAAAAAAACGCATCCCACCGGGGTTTGATTATGAAAAGACAAAAGGGCTTTCCGGAGAGGCAAAACAAAAGCTCGCTAAAATAAAGCCGGAAACAATAGGCCAGGCGTCCCGTATTTACGGGGTCAGGTCCGCGGACGTGAATGTCCTGCTTGTTTTGCTGAAAAAGTACGGGAGGAACAGCCGGTGAGTTCGCGGGGGAAAATAAAAAAAGACCTTAAAGATTTAAACGGGGCGGAACTGGCGGAAGTTTTGAAAAAAACCGGGTGCAGGCCTTACAGGACGGGGCAGGTATTAAA
>CAZHOD010000141.1:0-5356 GCA_964534075.1 uncultured Spirochaetia bacterium | reverse complement strand
GAGGACCGTGATTTTATAAAAAATTATGAACAGAAAAAAATTTACGGGAAAAAATGTCAATTTTACCCTGCACAGGGTAAAAAAAGGCGAAAATTTCTGGGGCATAGCAAAAAAGTACGGGGTAAATATAAATACTGTAATAGGCGCTAATCCGGACCTGAAGGACCTTCTTGCCAGGATAGGCCAGGATATACTCGTGCTTTCAAAAAAAGGCGTGCTGCACGAAGTTCGCGACAAAGATGAAGGCCTCAATCTTCTGGAAAAGCTTTACAGCGTAAAGAAAAGAAAAATAAAAAAATTCAATAATCTTAGCGGCAATAAAATCGAAATAGGGGACGTGTTGTTTATTCCGCGGGCAAAGCCCGTATATATGAGCGAAAGCCTTAAGGAGCTTTTTAACAAAAGAAAAATGTTCCGATCCCCCCTTTCGGGAGTTTATACATCGCTTTTCGGGCCAAGGACACACCCGGTTACCGGCCTCAGGGATTTTCATAAGGGAGTGGATATAAGGGCAAGGATAGGGAGCTGGATCGGCGCATCGTCCGCGGGAAAAGTTATTTACGCCGGATGGATGGGGAACATGGGGTACTGCGTGAAAGTCAGGCATAAAAACGGTTACGTATCGCTATACGGCCATCTGAGCAAGATTTATGTGAGGCCGGGGCAAAATGTGGACGCAGGAAAACTTATAGCGAAGACAGGAAATTCAGGAAGAACCACCGGGCCGCACCTGCATTTTGCTATTTATAAAAACGGCAGGGCACGTGATCCCATGAAATACCTGTGGTGATGAAAACGAATCCCGGGTTTAAGATTTCAAATTCCGGTGAAAAGCCGCTCCAAATTTTTCGATATTCCATCAGGTTTGAAAAAGGAAAAAAATGCGCGTAGCTATAATATACCCCCCTGTATCCCGTGATAATAAGGTTCCGCTGCTCGGGCAGAACCGCCAGTTCAAATATACCCATTCCCGTGAAATAAAAATTTTTCCGCTCATACCCGCGCAGCTCGCGGCGAACCTGAAACAAAAAGGACATGAAGTGCTGTGGCTGGACGCGATTAATAAGAAAATTGACGATTTTCAATTGTCGCTTGCCGATTTTAAACCGGGGCTTGTCGTGATGGAGACAAAGGCCCCGGTTGTAAAAAAACACTGGGAATTTATCAACAAACGCAAACGGCAAATCGCGGGCTGTAAATTTGTTATGGTTGGCGATCATGTCTCTTTTTTTCCGGATGAATCCCTTCAAAACAGTAAGGTGGATTATGTGGCAGCGGGAGGAGATTATGATATAACCGTGACAAAACTTGTCGAACACCTGGAAGGCAAAGGCGGAATGCCGGAGGGAATCTGTTATAAAGTTAAAACTAAAAATTTAAAACTGAAAGTTAATAAAAAAAACAGGAAACAAAACCGGGAAGTTGAATGTTCGGGAGCGCCGAAATTATATGACAACCTCGACACGCTTCCGTTTATCGACAGGGAGATTACTAACTGGAAAATTTACGGAGAGGCATACCTTTACAGGCCGTGCGCTTATATTCTTTCCGGGAGGGGGTGCGGAAGGGAAGGGAAAGAAACCGGGGGGGTATGTACGTTTTGTGTGTGGCAGCACGCGTTCTGGCAGAAAAAGGCGCGGCTCCGTTTGGCCGCGAATGTTGCCGAAGAAATCAAAATGCTCATAGAAAAATACGGTGTATACGAGGTGTTTGACGACAATGAATCAGGGGGCATATGGAGCGGGGAATGGCTGGAAAATTTTCTTGTTGAAATCGAGAAAAAGGGCATAAAGGGAAAATTCAGGATATCATCGAACGCGCGGGCTGAGGATCTGACAGAAAAAAAATGCTCTATTATGAAAAAGGCAGGGTACCGCCTGCTTAAAGTAGGGTTGGAATCCGCGAGCAATGAAACGCTTAAGAAAACAGGCAAGTTCGAGGATATAGAGACAATAAAAGAAAACATAAAAAGGGCAAAAAGGTACGGGTTCAGGATCCTTATGACTATGATGGTCGGGTATCCGTGGGAAGCAGCTGCTGACGCTGAGAATACTTTTAAAACCGCGAAAGAGCTGATGCTGTATAAAACACATTTCGGCGACTCGCTGCAGGCATCGATTGTAATGCCGTACCCGGGAACACCGCTTTACAAACAGGCTCAAAAAAACGGCCAGCTCACAGAAGCCGGATATGATTATGAAAAAATGGATATGGAGCACGATATACTTAAATCGGATATAGATACGGCGTATTGGTGCAGGAAGATATGGAACATACACAAACATCCTTTATTCCTTTTAAAAAGCGCGCTTTCAATAAGAAACATGAGGGACCTCGGCCTGGCGGCGCGGGGAATAAAATCATTGCTCGGACATACGAGGGATTATTGAATATACAGAAGGTTGTATACAATGACATTATTTAAAAATAAATACAGGGTTGAATCCATGCGGCTGAAAAAATGGGATTACGGCACGGCAGGGTATTATTATGTTACAATATGCGCGAAAAAAAGAGATCAAAAATTATTTGGAAAAATTTCACAAGAAAATGTGGTGTTGAATAAAGCAGGTTTTATTGTAAAAAAAACATGGGAATGTTTGCCGGGTCGTTATAATAATGTATGTTTACATGATTATATTTTGATGCCCGATCATTTTCATGCAATAATACAATTAAAACAGCGTAGAGACGGGGTTCCACCCCCGTCTCCAAAAACTACAGAAAACAAGACATTATCGTCGATAATAGGCGGATTTAAGAGTTATACGACGAAAAAAATTAATGAGAATACAAATAATAAAGGTAAAATTTGGCAAGAACGATTTCATGACAGGATATTAAGGGATGAAAAGGAATTGAAAACAAAAATTGAGTATATAAGAAACAATGTTTTGAAGGAATATTTGAAAATAAGGACGTAGAGACGGGGTTCCCTGTACCATGCCGGTACAGGACAAGACATCCCCGTCTCCAAAAACGAGACAGGGGCAGAGCCCTGTCTCTACAATAATACGGATGAAAAAAGGGTATAAAATACGTAAAGTAGTTGATGTTGTAACGAACATTTGTAATGAATACTTGCAACGGAGGGCGTTATGAAACTAAAGGTTATGCTGATAAACCCGCCCAGGGTAGAAGGGTACCCGGTGGTGCGGGAAGAGAGGTTCGAGCATAAGGATATAGGATCTGTCTACCCGCCGCTGTCGCTTTTATATACTGCCGCTGTGCTGGAAAAAAAGGGAAACTGCGATATAAAATTTCTGGACGCGAACGGATATGACCTTACTTATAATAAAGTGAGGGCGGAAATAATAAAATTTTCCCCGGATATAATAATTGCAAGGTGCGGGTTTGACACTCAAAAAGAGGATATAGAATCGCTCAGCGCAGCAAAGGATATTGGCGCCGTGATTGTAATCAGGAATAAGATAATTGCCGACACCCCGTATATACGGGACGATTTGCTAAAACAGGGTAAAATCGATATTTTTATGGATTCCGAACCTGAGGCAGTTATAGGGCAGCTGATCGACGTTTTTTTAAAAAGAAAGAAGGAAAAAAAATCCGAAAGACAGCCCTCCGGATGCTTAAGGGACCCGGAAGGCGGCAAAGAAGAAAATCCGGGATTTTTGAATGAGGTAAAGGGAATATCATATTATTATAACGGAAAGAATACAACGACGCCAAAAGCAGAGGAAATACAAAATCTCGACGAGCTTCCTTACCCCGCGTATCATATGCTCCCGTCACTCGATGTTTACCATACAGGCGTCATGGGCCCGCCTTTTGGGCTGGTCGCGACCACGCGTGGGTGCCCTTACGCATGTACTTTTTGCGCTTACGGAAAATCAAAATGCAGGGAACGCTCTGTTGAAAGCGTAATAGGGGAGCTTAAGGAATTAAAGGAAAAACATAAAATAAAATCTTTCCTGTTCTTTGACGACACAATATCGATAAGGAGCGGAAGAATAGAAAAATTGTGTGAAAGGATGATAGAGGAAGGACTGAACTCTTTATCATGGGTATGCTGCACAAGGGCAGACCTTCTTACTTACGGCGCGCTGAAAATCATGAAAAAAGCAGGGATGAAGGAAATTGCCATAGGAATAGAAACAGGCTCGGAAAAAATTCTTAAAAACATAAAAAAAGGCGTGAGCCTGCGTTCCATAAGAAATACCGCGAAATGGTGCCATGAGCTTAAAATAATGTTTTACGGGCTCGCGATAATAGGGCTGCCCGGGGAAACAGAAGAAACAGTAAACGAGACAGTGGATTTTATAAAGGAAATAGACCCTTTTTACACACAGTTTTGTTTTTCCGTTCCTTTTCCAAATACTGAAATGTTCGGATATTACGAAAAAAACAGCCTGCTTCTGACACGTGACTGGTCAAAATATTTCCCGCTTTCAGAAGAGCCTGTGGCAGGGACAGAAGCGCTGTCAGGGGATGAATTAAAAAAATTAAGAAACAGGGCATATAAAAAAATCCTTTTAAGGCCGGGTTACCTTTTGCGAAAAATAAGGCCCTTTGACTGGAAATGGAACATATCCGGGCTCATAAAGGTGGCGGGCAGGATAATAAACGTGGTAAAAGGCAGGCCGGTAAGATAAAACACGGAAAAACACCGCGATATTTACGTTGTTTTTGGGTTTCGAATTATAAATTTTAATTCAAAGAAATATATATCCTCTTGACGCCTTTGTAACTCACGCTTTTTACGAGCGTTTTCTTTAATTTTATAAACATATCACGCGTTTCCTCGTTAAACGAAGAATAAGGCGCCCAGGATTCAATATCTTCCTTTGATATGAGCTTTTTAACGTCCTTTATTCTATAAGGCATAAGCAGCGCTATTTGAGCTTTCATTTTGGCAGCTCCTTTCCGGCCCGCAGGTAAAAAATTTTAGTTTCAGGGCCGCCATTTTTCATTCTTTTAGTTTATATATCGGAAAAGAACGCGGTTTCTTTACCTTCTATGATATTAGACAACCGAAACGCCCGGATATTTGCATTAAATTTTTTTATTTTGGCAAATAATAAAATTGCTATTTTCCGGGGTTTGGTATATAATTTCCGCAAAAAGGGGGTGTTGTAATGAGCCAGATAGAGGACGAAATAATAGACGCGGTTTTAAGGTACGCGGCGTCAAAAGGCGGAAGGCGCACGCAGTGGTATGTCGGGGCGGCAAAGGATCCCAAAAAAGCTCTTTTTAAGGTGCATAAGGTGCCGAAAGACAAGACGCCCTGGATGTACAGGCACGCTTTTGACCTTAACGAGGCAATAAGGATAGAAGACAGGCTTTTGAGGGAAGGGTTTGACGGGGATAAATTTCCCGGGGACAGCAAAGCCAGCGG
>CAZHOD010000140.1:0-5384 GCA_964534075.1 uncultured Spirochaetia bacterium | reverse complement strand
CACCTTATAAGAAAATTATGCTTCATTCCCTTAAGCAGGGAACCTTCATACCTGTCGTCTTCTATATATTTGTCATCAAACAAGTTGTAATAAATATAATAAATATTGTGCTCGAAATATTTTTCCGAATATGACGCCTCTACTTTCCATGCGGAGAGCCTGTTTCCCCCGTAATCAAAAAGAGTATCCGCGTAAATCATAACGGGCAGAAGCAGAAAGGCGGTATACAAATTTATTTTTTTCATTTCGCCCCTCTTCCCCTGTTCCTTATTTTCGCCCTGTTGTGCTTCTCGAGCGTTTCTGAAAACGTGTGTTCCCCGTCTTTTTTTACCACAAAATATTTATAATCAGTGTCAGCGGGGTTCATGGCCGCTTCGATACTCTCAATGCCCGGATTGCATATAGGCGTCGGAGGGAGCCCTGTATATATATATGTATTATAGGGGGATTTTACCCTGAGGTCCTTATATGTAAGCGCGCCTTTTTTTTTGCCAAGGGCGTACCGTACAGTAGCGCACGATTCCAGCCTTTTTTGATAGGCTTCTTTTGATTTCATTCTGTTATAAAATACGGAAGCAATGACCGGCCTTTCCCTGTCAAGTTTTGATTCGCGTTCTATTATCGAGGCCATTTTAAGAACACTATAGCCGCTTAAATTTTTACCCGCCGGATGATAAAACTTTTTCATTTCAAGAGGGACCTTTTTTAAAAACCGGGTATACATTGTTTCCATTATTTTTTCTTCCCCCTCGCCTATTACAAAATTATACGTGTCGGGAAAAAGGAACCCTTCGGCCGAGGAGTAATCAACACCTATACTTTTTAAAAACTTCCCGTTTCCGGCCAGGGAAATAAATTTATCCCTGTCAACAAGCTTCTCACGGCTCAGAATATCCGCGATATCATGTATATCGGAGCCTTCGGTCACCACAATCCTGTGGCTGACGACATCCCCGCTCTCAATTTTTTTTATTATTTGATTCATTGTTATCCCGCGGCCAAATTCGTATTCTCCGGCTTTTAGGCGCCTGTATTTGCCCGTTATCATGACATAAAAATCAAACAGTATTTTATTCCTGATAAGATTATTTTTGTCAAGAAGATAGGCGATTCTCTTATACCCGTCCCCGTATTTCACGTATACCCTTATTTTATCCCCGGCATAATGCCCGGGTATAAAAAATGAAAAAACTGAAGCCAGAATCAGAGCGCCCGTTATAACAGCAGCCAGAATAGCTGTGTTTTTTTTATTGAAAAAACTTCCCTGTTGATTACCGCTATTTTTTTCGCTCATTTGCCCGCCTACTCCCTGCAGAATCAAGGTAACTTTGAAGGATTATTACCGCAGCCAGTTTATCGACGTATTTTTTCCTCTTTTTACGGCTCACATCGGCCTTTATCAGTATTTCCTCCGCATCCCTGCTGGTAAACCTCTCGTCCCACATAATGATTTCCCTGCCCCCTGCCAGTTCCCGGATTTTATTTTTAAACACTTCCACAAAATCCTTTTTTCTTTCTGCGCCGTCAAGGCTTATGGGGTTACCTATCAATATTTTTCCGGGATTGTATTCTTCCAGGAGTTCTTTAATTTTTTTTCCAAGCGCGCTGTTATTTTCGAGATAACAAACAGGCGAGGCTATTGGTAAACTTTCATCGCCTACCGCGACTCCTATCCTCTTTGTACCCGCGTCGAATGCCATTATAAGCATAATGAATTTTTAGCCTTTTATTACTTCTTCGGCCGCTTTAAACGCCTCGTCGATTTTACCCGGATCCCTGCCGCCCGCTTCAGCCATATCTTTTCTTCCTCCCCCGCCCCCGCCGCATATCCCGGAAACTTTTTTGATTATTTCAGAGGCGCCGAATTTTTCGGTAAGATCATCCGTCACGGCCGCGAGAAAACTTATTTTTGAACCGCGAACATTCGCTATTACGGAAATGGTATTTTTTGTTTTTGTCTTCAACAAATCCCCGAGTTCCCTTACTGCTTTTTTATTCACATCTTCTACCTTTATCGCGATAAAATTAATCCCGCCTATTTTTTTTGCGTTCTTTAAGTACTCGTCCGCCTCTTTAAGCACCTCTGTCTTTTTTTTCCTTTCGATCTGCCTTTCAAGTTTCTTGAACTCTTCGATATGTTTGTTTATTTTCTCTCTGAGCTCTTTCATTTCCCCGGACTTGAATTTAAATTTCATTTCTTTAACAAAATACTCGTAATCATTAAAAAGGCCGCAGGCAGCCATCCCTGTGAGCGCCTCTATTCTTCTTACGCCCGCGGAAGTCGATCCGGAATGAATTATTTTGAACATCCCTATTTCACCGGTATTTTTTATATGGGTTCCTCCGCAAAGTTCCGCTGAAATATCTCCGATTGTTATCATCCGTACTTTTTCGTCGTATTTTTCCTCAAAAAGCGCTATAACGCCGCTGTTTTTTGCTTTTTCAAAATCAGTAATATCTGTCCTGACGCTTATGCCTTCCTGTATCCATTTATTTATTAACCGTTCTGTCTTTTTTGTTTCTTCTTCACTTAAAGCGGAAAAATGAGTGAAATCAAACCTCATCCTGTCATCGCCCACATAAGACCCTGCCTGCTCCACATGAACGCCAAGCATCTTCCTGAGCGCCGCGTGCAGCAAATGTGTAGCAGTATGGTTTTTCATTATCGCCTTTCTTCTGCCGCAGTCAACCTCTGCTTTTGCCGTTTCGCCTTCCCTTATTTGCCCGTCCATGATTTTTGCCATATGCACATAAATATCGTCTATTTTTTTTGTGTCATAAACTCTGGCTTTTCCCGAACCCGTCATAATTATTCCGCTGTCACCGGCCTGCCCGCCGGATTCCGCGTAAAAAGGAGTCTTCTCAAGTATTATATCCGCGTTTTCCACAGCCGAAACTTTTTCTTTTTTTTCACCATTTTTCAGCAGCGCCGTTATTTTTGTTTCCTTTTCCGCAAGCGCTTCATAACCGGAAAAAAATGTCCCTTTTATATCTTCCGCAACTGATTTAGGTACTCTTTCCGAAAGCCCGGCGTTTACTCCCTTCCATGCTTTTTTTGCCGCCTCCCGCTGTTTTTCCATTTCTTTCTCAAAGCCTCTTTTTTCAAGCCTCATTCCCTTTTCTTCAAGTATTTCCGCTGTTATTTCGGCCGGAAAACCATAGGTGTCATAAAGCTTAAAAGCTGTTTCGCCCGGCATTTCTTTACTTCCTTCTTTAGCCAGTTTTTCGATTTCCTGTTCCAGCAGCTCCATGCCATTGTCCATTGTTTCCTGGAATTTATCCTCCTCCAGTTTCACTATCTGGACAATGTATTCCTTCCTTCCGGTTATTTCGGGGTACGCTTCACCCATCAACCTCATAACAACGGGCGTGGTTTTGTAAAGAAAAGGTTCTTTTATCCCCAGAAGGCGGCCATGCCGTATTGCCCTCCGGAGAACCCTTCTCAAAACATAACCCCTGCCCTCGTTGGAAGGCAGCACGCCGTCGCCTATTAAAAAAGCAACTCCCCGCGCGTGGTCGGATATCACCCTCAGTGAAACATCGGTTTTTTCATTTTTGCCGTATTCCACGCCGCATTTTTCCGACATATCCCTGATTATCGGCATAAATAAATCGCTTTCAAAATTTGAGTATACTCCCTGTGACACCGCGGCAAGCCTTTCCAGCCCCATGCCCGTATCTATATTTTTTTGTTCAAGTTCCTCCGTGGACCCGTCTGCTTTTCTGTCGAACTGCGTAAAAACAAGGTTCCAGATTTCAAGGAACCGGTCGTCGTTCTCCTCAATGTCTTTAACAGTAACGCCCTCCTTTTCTCCTCCCTCCAGATCAAAATAAATCTCACTGCAGTAACCGCAGGGGCCGGTCTCGGCCATTTGCCAGAAATTTGTTTCCTTTCCCATCCTGAAAATTCTGTTTTCCGGTATTTTAATCTTATTTTTCCATATTTCAAAAGACTCATCATCCTCGTGGTATATGGAAATATACATCCTGTTCTTCGGCAGTTTAACCGTTTCGGTAAGAAATTCCCACGCCCACTTAATAGCCTCTTCCTTAAAATAGTCGCCAAATGAAAAATTTCCCAGCATCTCAAAAAAAGTGTGGTGCCTCCGGGTCCTGCCCACGTTTTCAATGTCATTTGTCCTTATGCATTTTTGCGAGGACGCGGCTCTTTTGAATTCAGGGGCCTTTTTCCCCAGAAAATAATTCTTAAAAGGGACCATGCCCGCTACCGTAAAAAGCAGGCCGGGATCCTCGGGAATCAAAGAAGCGCTTTGTTTTATCATGTGGCCTTTTTCTCCGAAAAAGTCCAGAAAAAGTTTTCTTAATTCGTTAGAATTCAAATTTTATCCTCCTGTAATTATTTTATAATTATACCACAAACCATGTACAATTAAAATGGAAGGAAACTGTCCGTCCTGTTTTTATCTTTAAAATTAAATATTTTTAATTATATTATATAATATGAGTATGTCAATATCTTAAACATCAGGATTTTCCTGAAAATTTTATGGCGCCGTGCTTTTTGCGTAAAAAAACACAATGCCATAAGATTCATCGGGTTTTAGTAATTAAAAAACGGAAAAACTCCTGATTAATAACTATTTGACATTTTTGATTATTTCAGTATATAATATTTTAAATACTTAAAGGAGGATTTAATGCAGAAAAAAACCAAAAATATACTTATCATATCGGGCCTTGTTGTCGCCGCGTTATTTATAGCGATAATGATGGCTCGTTTCGAGGTTGCAAAAAGGGCCAAAAGGGAATACCTTGAGGGAGAAAAATACCTTAAATTTCACAAAAACCCCGACACAAAAAAAATTTATTACGACGATAAACTGAAGAAAGAAGAAATTACAGAACCGCAGTACAAAATGCTTATGGAAGATAAGGCGTTAAAAAACGCTTACGTCCGGTACCAGACAGTTATAGACCTTTTTACCCCGCCGGAAAGCAAATGGGTGAAAAAATCACGCAGGAGGCTGTCAGAAATAAAGCCTGAATATGACGCCTGGGTAAACAAACTGAAAGCCGAAATAGAAAAGGCGGCCAACACACCGGTAAAAACCGGTAAATAAAACAGCCCCTTTCCCCGCTATTTAAAGTTTTATATTCAACACGTCAAGTATTGAGTCAAAATTTTCCTTTGAGTAATACTCCACTTCAATCCTGCCTTTATTATAATCCCCCTTAACAGCAACTTTGGTCCCGAAAAAATGCCTCAATTTTTTTTCAATTTCTTTCATTTCCGCCTGCCGGGATGTTTTTCCCGATTTTTTCTTTTTTTGTCCCTGCTTTAACATTTTTTCTGTTTCGCGGACGGTCAGCCCTCTTCTTGCTATTTGTTCCGCCATCGCCTGTTGCCTGTTTTTATTCTCTAT
>CAZHOD010000139.1:0-5485 GCA_964534075.1 uncultured Spirochaetia bacterium | reverse complement strand
TTCTTGCCGGCATTACGTGTTTCATGGCGGTATGGTAGCCCGGCGCGAAAATAAACCCGATCCCGCATCTTTCCAGGCACCTTTCCACTTCTTCCGGCGCGGCCTCGATATTTACGCCCAGCGCCTCGAATACGTCCGCGCTGCCGGACCTGCTTGTTATGGAACGGTTCCCGTGCTTGGCTACTGTTATTCCCGCCGCGGCCGCTACGACGGCCACGGCGCTGGAAACATTTATGGTGCCTTTTCCATCTCCCCCGGAGCCGCATGTATCGAGTATTGTATCGCTTTTAGTGTTTACTTTCAGCGCCTTTGCCTTCATGACCTCAGCTGCCGCGGTTATCTCTTCCGGCGTCTCTCCTTTCATGGCCAGCGACGTCAAAAAAGCGGAAATCTGTATGTCAGACGCCCTGCCGCTCATCACTATTTCCATTGCCTCTATCATCTCTTTCGCGCTTAAATTCTTATTCTTTACCGTCTTTTTAAGAAAACCTTTCAGCATAAACTCCTCCGTAAAATACGGGCGGTTGTACAATAATTTTACACCCGTTTATTTTAAACAGCAAACAGCCGGGAAGCGTTCCCGGAGGTTTTTTCCTCAACCTCTTTTGCGCCGACACCTTTTATTGCCGCGAGTTTTTCCGCGATAAAAGCGAGGCAGGCCGGTTCGTTCCTTTTTCCCCTGACATCCTGCGGCGCCAGCCAGGGTGCGTCTGTTTCCAGCACCATGGACCTGAGAGGCATCTTTTCCACTGTCTCTGCCAGCGGCCCCGCGTTCGGAAACGTAAGCACCCCGCCTATCCCAAGCAAATACCCTGAGTCATAAAATTTTTTCGCTTCTTCATAACTTCCGGTAAAACAGTGGATAACCCCTCTCCTTTCGGGGCCGCACTCTTTTAATATAGCGTATGTATCTTCATGCGCCCCGCGGCTGTGTATAATGACAGGCATATTCAGTTCGTCCGCCGCGGACAAAAACTTTCTGAAATATTTTTCCTGCTTTTCTTTGGGCGTAGGGCTCTTAAAATAATCGAGGCCTATTTCTCCTACAGCAGCCATGTTTTTCCCTTCCCTGTAAAAGCCCTTAAATTCTTCGAAGTATTCATCGCTGTAATCTTCCGCGTAATGAGGGTGCAGGCCGGCTGCTTTGTAAACCCCGGGGCGGTCAAACGCGGCAACCTTTGCCGCTTCAGCCGGGTCCGCGCCTATATTTATAAACTTTTTGACGCCCGCGGATTCCGCCCGCTCCAGCATTTCGCTCCTGTCGCTGTCATAAGCGCTGTCGCATATGTGCGCGTGAGTCTCAATAATCATGTTAAACCGCCCTCTGTAAAAATATTTATTTGGATTTTTTCTCGTCTTTTATCCTGGGAAACAACGGGCCTCCCTTTTTCACCGCGGTTCCCGGTTTTAAAACACCGAACATCATTTCCTTATCGAGCCTAATATCCTCCATTTTATAATCAAGGCCCAGTTTTTTCCATATTTTCACCGCGGTTTCCGGCATTACCGGCGCTACCGCGGCGGAGGCCACCCTTATCGCCTCCAGAAGGTTATACATAACTCTTCCCAAAAGCTCTGTCTCACCTTTTTTATTAAGGCTCCAGGGGGCCGCGTCCTCGATGTATTTATTTGCCGCCTTAATAACATCCCATACCCCGGCCATTGCCCCGGAATAATCCAGGCTGTCCATCATTCCGCAGTACCCTGCGTAAAGCCCTTTGATTTTTTCCTCCATTTGCTTTTCCGCGCCCTGCGCGGCTTTCTCTCCGGGCTCCGGAACTTTGCCTTCAAAATATTTTTCCGCCATATTAAGCGTCCTGTTTATAAGGTTGCCGAAATCATTCGCCAGGTCATTGTTAAACCTCGTTATTATGGCCTCCTCCGAGTACTCTCCGTCCGCGCCGTTGGTAATATGCGAGCAGAAAAAATACCTTATGGCGTCGACGCCGAACTGGGCGGCGAGGTTCCCCGGCTCCACTATATTGCCGCGCGTCTTTGACATCTTTTCGCCCTTATTAAGAAGGAAGCCATGGCCGAAAATCTTTTTGGGCAGCGCAATCCCCGCGCTCATAAGCATTACGGGCCATATTATACAGTGAAACTTTACTATATCCTTTCCTATCACGTGGACATCGGCCGGCCAGAACTTTTTATAAAGCTCTCCTTCCCCGCCGTTATAATCCAGCGCTGAAATATAATTTATGAGCGCGTCGAACCAAACGTAAACTGTCTGCGTGCTGTCCCCGGGCATTGGGATTCCCCATCCTTTGCCCGCCCTTGTTACGCTTATATCCCTTAACCCGGATTTTAATATCCCGGTTATCTCGTTTTTTCTTGACTCAGGCCGGATAAAATCCGGGTTCGACTCTATATGTTTAAGGAGCCGGCCCGCGTACTTTGAAAGTTTTAAAAAATAATTTTCTTCCTTTACCCGCTCGGGCTTTGACCTGTGAACAGGACAGTTACCTTCCTCGTCCAGGTCTGATTCCACAAAAAACGCCTCGCAGGAGCGGCAGTACCACCCTTCGTATTCGCCCTTGTATATATCGCCTTTTTCCTGTATTTTTTTAAAAATTTCCCCGACTGTTTTTTTATGCTTTTCGCCGGTTGTCCGTATATACCCGTCATAGGAAATATTATATTTTTTCCAGAGAGCGCTGTATATGCCCGCCATTTCGTCGCAGTATTTAATCGGGTCCTTGCCCTGCTCCTTTGCCTTGGCGAGCACGTTAACCGAATGCTCGTCCGAGCCCGTCGCGAAAAACACCTCGTCGCCCTTAAGGCGCCTGTATCTCGCCCCCACGTCAGTGGTAACAAGCTCATAGGCGTGCCCTATATGCGGGTATGAATTGGCGTAAACAATCGCCGTTGTTATATAAAACTTAGGCATCAAATTCTCCTTCCTTTTTGTACAGGGTTTATTTTTAGTTGTCTCCCCACTCCACGTCGGTTTCCGCGCTGTCATTGACGTCATCCTCGACAATGGAATCCATGGGTTCTTCTGTTTCCATATCCTGGGCTATTGTTTTTACGGGCGCCTCGTACTTTTCATACGCCAGGCAGCACAAAAGCCTGCCGCATACACCGGATATCTTGGAAGGGTTCAGCGGGAGCCCCTGTACCTTCGCCATTTTTATGGTTATGGGGGTAAAACCTTTTAGAAAACTCTTGCAGCACAGGCACCTTCCGCAGATACCCATTCCCCCGATTTTTTTGGCGTATTCCCGCCTGCTTATCTGGCGCAGTTCTATTTTTACCCGCAGGGTCTTCACCAGGTCCTTTAAAAGTTCCCTGAAGTCCACCCTTTTTTCCGCCACGAAATAAAATACGACTTTTTTCAGGTCATCGGTATATTTTACGTCCACCAGTTTCATCATCAGGTTCCTGCCCTTAATCCTTTTATCGCAAAAGTCACCTGCCTTTTTTTCCATTCTTTCTTTTTTCTGCTCAAATATCTCCCTCTTGTCGGTCAGATAATGGGTCACTGTCCTTAAAGGGGCGTAAATTTTATCCGGTTCGATAAAAAAATTGGCCAGGGCGACCTCACCCTCTGCCTCTCCTTTTTTCGTCTCCACCATGCATTTTTCGCCTTTTTCAAGGGCAAGTTTTCCGGGGTTATAGTAATATATTTTCTCTTCCCCGCTGAATTTTATTCCTACAACCTCAATCATTCCTCATACCTTCCTTTCTTATCATAAAAAACAGATTGTTAAAAAGTATATTCGGGTTCGCGTTGGCCATAAGGTCCCTCTGCGACGATTCTATGAGGGCCATTATCCGTACTATAGCGCCCGCGTTGTAGTCCTTTACTTCCCCGGGGCCTATACCGTATTTATTTTCCAGAATTTTTTTCAGGCCCTGTTTTTCAAGCAAAAGGTCCCTGTAAATATAGGCCAGCATTTTTAAAAGGGCTGACAGGTATATCCTGAAATTTTTCTGTCTTTCCTTTTTTTTCGCTTCTATTCCTGACAGCGCGTCAAAAATAACTTCAACACTGTCTTTTTTCGCCGCCAACGCCCTGAAAACATCCGTAACATACGCGATTTCATCCTTTTGGGAAGCGTAGTCAAGGGCCTCCCCTATCTTACCGTCAGAAAACATTACGGCCTTTTCAATATCGTTCTCATCGAGCCCTTTTTTCACCTCTCTCAGTTTTTTCTCAACCTCGGAAAGAGGGGCCCTTCTTATCTCGATTTTCCTGCACCTGGAAATTATGGTCGGGATTATACTCTCAATATTGTTTACTATGAGTATTATCGCGACGTTTTCACTCGGTTCCTCCAGCTCCTTTAATATCGAGTTGGACGCCTCCCTGCTCATTTTTTCGGCGCTGTTTATTATGGCGATTTTTTTTCTGAGCCTGACCGGCCTGTATGCGTTCATCTCGGCCAGTTTGTCCCTCACGAGATTTATACTTAGCACGGATTTTTCCGTGTTTATATAAACTACATCAGGGTGCGGGTTTTCCTGCATTCCTTCGCTGTCGAGGTCGCCCAGCGATCTCTGTATTAAAAGGCAGCTTTCGCACACTCCGCAGCAGTCGCCGTCCCCGCGGGGGTCGTTGCAGTTCAGCGCTTTCGCGAACTGGAGCGCGGCGAAATTCTTTCCCGCCCCGGGCTCGCCGGATATTATAAAAGCCGCGCCTTTTCTCTCCCCCTTTACCGCCAAAAGCAGGGCTGTCTTTGCCGGTGTATTGCCTGTTATATCCTTTATCAATTTATGATTCTCCTTCTTTTAAGTTCTTTAACAGTGGAGTTGAAAACTCCTTCCATATCTTCATTGTCCGTATTGATAATAACGCATTTTTTCATTTTGCGGGCTTCTTTTAAATACCCGGCGCGTACCTTACCATGGAATTTTAAGGACTCTTTTTCCATCCTGTCCTTTTTCCCCCGGTTTTTCATCCTGTCCGCCGCTTTTTTTGCCGAAACATCGTAAACAAAGGTCAGATCCGGCTTTACCTTTCCGGCGGTATATGAATTGAGCCTTTTTATCAAATTCCTGTCGATTCCCCTTGCGTAACCCTGGTAAACCACGGTAGCGAGGAAAAATCTGTCCATAAGGACGGTATAACCTTTTTTAAGGTATTTTTCTATTTTTTCCCTGCATATCTGGGCCCGCGCGGCTTCATAAAGTAAAAATTCGGTTTCAGGCGCCATATTTTTGGAGGATGTGCTCAGCAGAATATCCCTTATTTTTTCGGATATGCGCGTACCTCCGGGTTCCCTTAAAAGAACCGCTTTCTTCCTGTTTTTTCTTATATAATTAAGGGCTTTTTTCGCCTGGGTTGTCTTTCCGCACCCTTCCGGCCCTTCAAATACCACTATTTTTCCTCTCAAAAAATACACCTCTTGCGTATAGAAATAGTTAGTTATTATAGCATTATTTAAACACGCAATCAACAGGATTTTAAAATGGTTTGTAAATGGTTTGTAATACCTCAGAAGGTGTGAAAAAATTGGGTTTTCCAAGCATATTTCTACTG
>CAZHOD010000138.1:0-5487 GCA_964534075.1 uncultured Spirochaetia bacterium | reverse complement strand
CATTTTTGTGTTTTCTGTGGTATAATTTACCCACACGAAATCACGAAGAGCCTTTATTTAGTCAAGCCGTACGGCCCCCGCTGTCCATTATCCCGGGGTATTTTTTCACCATCGTATTTATTACAAACGGAAAAATAAGGGTGGTTAAAAGGGCCATTATAATAAGCGCGGAATACATCTTACCCGGTATAATACCCGCCCTTAACGCTATAAGGGCAATCGCCATCTCTATGGCGCCCCTGGAATTCATGGCCCATCCTATCAGATGGAGCTGCCTAAAGCTGAAATCAGTAACAGGTTTTATTATAAAGGCGCCCAGAATCTTTGATATAACCGCCGCGGCAAATATTACCACAAAAACAGAAGGGTCAAGTTTAAGCGCCCCGTAATCAAAATTCATTCCCAGCGAAACAAAGAAGAACGGCACTACAAGAAGGGAAAGAACCATATTGAGCGAATGCGTTACACTGCCTTCGCCTGTTTTCATTTTCAGGCCCAGCCCCGTAAAAAAAGCAGCCAGGGTAGCCGCGATAAGGACGCCCTCTTTTATGTTCATAGCCCCCGCGATTGCCGCGACCCCCATAAAAACAACAAGGCCTATTGCGTCATCGACCAGGCCGGCGCCTATAAGCGCCGCGCCCAGCCTTGTCCTGAGCCTGTTGAGCTCCATTAAAACCTTTGCCCTTGTCGCCTCCGCGGAAATACTCAGGCATATCCCGGCCGTCAGGGAAATAAGAAACGAATACCCCATAAGCAGGAATACGGCGGTGCCCAGCATAAGCGGCGTTAAAAACCCCGCTAACGCTATTATAAAAGCGTCCTTTTTTTCTTTATATAAAAGTTTCGGCGAGCTCTTGAGCCCGGCGAGGAACATAAGGCACACAAGCCCCGCGTCGCCCAGCATAAATATCAGCTCTTCTTTTCCCTCAAAGAAAAACCCCTTTATTGCCGGTATGCCGAAAAACAAAACGGCAAGTATCATCGCGATTATCCCGGGTTTTTTCATCCGGTCGGCTATATACGCCGCCGCGTTAGTAAATATAAGTATAAGTATCAGGCCCGCCGCAAGTTTCATACAACCTCCTTTTTTTGTTGACTTATATTACTATTTCAGCTTCTTTTTTCAATTGGCTGCGCTCCGCCGCGAATTGACTTTTTTCTACCCGGTGTATCCTTTAAAAATACCATGGATTCCCTTAATATTCCCGGTTTCCGGCGCTTTTATTTCTTCCGGATATATAATAAAAGCCGAAGTTTGCGGCCCTCCAAGGCCGCCATGCGCGCTCATTTGTTCCTCAAAATTTATGATTTCCCCGTTTTTAAAAGCTCCCATTACAATAATATCGCCTGAAAAACTCCGGTCAAGAAGCGAACATAAATCTTTTACCGCTTGCTTTTCATTCCCGTACCCTGCCAAGGGATTTTCGCGCCTGATAATATTTTTTCCTTTATCAGGTATAATTACCTCACCCCCACTGCCTTTTATAATTTTCCCGTTTTTTGTCCTGGCCGCGGCAAAACCTATATCTTTATGGTTTATGATTTTATTTATCAGGCCGGGAAACTCTTTTTCTGCCTCTTCCATAAAGGCTCTGTCAGGAAGTTCCGTAAAATATATATTCGCCATGCAGCAGGAATAACGTACGATTATATTTTCGTGTTTTCCGACCTGCTCTTCTTTTCGCTCCGGGCCGGTTCCCGGCACTTTCCCGCTAAAAACCCTCCTTAGCAGGGGCGTGGAAACTATTAATTTTATAAAATATGTGTCCCAGCGCCTGGGATTATTTTTCTCATTTGATATATTTTCGCGGGCGGCATTTTTCACAAAATTCTCAAAAGATTCCCCGTTTCTCCATGTGAAAGGGTATGACGGCGTCTCTCCGTGGTCGGAAAGCACATACAAATCGTAATCTGTTTTTTTCGATTTACGGGCATATTTGAATATTTTTTTTACGGCTAAATCGATATCTTTAAGGGTGCTGTACGTCAGCTTTTCCGCCGGCCCTCTCTGGTGCGAAGTTTCGTCATAAATATTAAAATCGACGTATATTTTTTTTATTCCGTTTTTTACATCCTCTTTTATGGATTTTAGCGCCGCCTCCCTGAATATAATATTATTAAATATACGCTCAAACGGGAATACCCATTCGGCGCGCTGCGTTTTTCTTTTAAACGCGTATATTATAAAATCCCTTATTT
This sequence comes from uncultured Spirochaetia bacterium, assembly GCA_964534075.1. Lineage (GTDB taxonomy): Bacteria > Oederibacteriota > PGYV01 > PGYV01 > CAYTNY01 > CAZHOD01. The sequence continues at coordinate 3,288 of CAZHOD010000138.1, read as the reverse complement.
CCACCAATGTTTCCTTTATACAGAGAAAAACGAGCCTTATGGCCCAGGGTATATTAAATATGGATTTTATAAGGGACCACAAGCCGAAAATCCTGTCATCATAATCCTTTTGTATGGACCTTGCCACCGTAAAAAGCGTCCTTTTCGCGCCTCCGGCAAAAAGGGAAATATAGCAGCTGCCGCCTTTTAAAAGGCCGTCTTTTTTATAATATTTTTCCTCGACAAACCTGGTATTTGCCGGGGACTTAAAAGTAATTTTTTTGTTTTCGTTTTTTATAAAATACCTGAAACCCGGTATTTTGGACCCGTCATTGTAAAAAAGACACGCCTGAAAATAAGGAGTGTCACTGGGCAGGCCGCTGTGGAGCTGTTTCAGCAGATACGGATTTTTTGATTTCGCGGACAAAATCTTTGACAAAAATTTTGTTTTTTTCGCGTACGAGGCCCGGAGAAAATCCTCGTAAGACAACCCGTCGATTTGTATAATAATAAACCCTTTTTTTCCGCGCGGGCCCTGTTGTTCCGGCCCCGGTTTATTTTTTTTCGATATCATCCATTTTTTTCCGTATGTTCTTATCCTCTTCCCCTGCCTTTTTTTTGATTTCATCCCTTATATCTTCCGCTTTTTCTTCTGTTTTTCTTTTTATTTTTCCGGCTTTTAACTCCGCTTCTTTTGCTGTTTCTTCTGCCCTTTCCTTTGCCCTTTCACCCTGCTTTTTCGCCTCTTTTTCCGCATTTTCCGTTTTTTCCGATATTTTATCTTTTATTTCACTTTCTTTTTCCTCTATTTTATTTTCGATTTCATCTTTCTTTGTCCGCGCGCTTTCCTTATCCGGGATATTTTCCTCTGCTTCAGTTTTAGCCTTCCCCCAGGGCACGCCTTTTTTTTCGAAATCCCGCACAGCCTCCCTGAATGACTCGCCCAGCCTGGACGCCGCGTCAGCTGCTCCCCCGCCGCCCTGTTTCATATCTTCCACTATTTTCTCCACCTCATCGCTTACAATAACAGCGTCAGGGCCTATAACCTTAACCCCTGCCCCGGGCAAAAGCCTGTGCCCTTCGGTAATATCCCTGAAAACCCCGCCGGATACCTCATAGTGCGTAATCCTTCCCGACGGCTCGAAATAAAAAGTTGCTACGTTTCCCATCATTTTTCCGCTTTCAGTCATAATTTTCAGCCCTTTAAGCCCGCTTCCTTTCAGGTAATTTTTTTCGGGAAAATTTTCAACATCACTTTCCCTGCCCGCCATCACGGAATCCCCCTCCATGTGTTTTACTTTCTCGTAAGGAAGGTATTTTTCGCTATTGTCCCTCACCACAAAACCCGCTACTTTAAACTCTTTTGTGTCTATGAGCATATCCTTTACAACCCCGTCTTCTTTGCCTTCATCTGCAAAATACACCCTTCTGCCCGTAATTTCTTTAAACTCACGCATAACCGCACCTCCGTTTTATAGGCGGTTCAGAAGCACCGCCCTTTTTTATTTTTCGCGCATTCCTTATCCTCGCATTTTAAACATATTTCATTATCCAGTTTTCTTTCCTTTATAAAATCATCTATATTCGACAGCGTTGTCTGAGCGATATCGGCAAGCGCTTCTTTTGTGAAAAAACCCTGGTGCGACGTTATGAGGACATTATTGAAACTAAGTAAGCGGGCAAGTACATCGTCTTTCACTGTCTTTGCGGAAAAATCCTCGAAAAAATATTTATCTTCTTCCTCGTATACATCGAGGCCCGCGTAACCTACTTTGCCGCTTTTAAGCCCTCCTATCAGCGCTTTTGTATCTATAAGCTGGCCCCTGCCTGTATTTATCAGCATTCCCCCCGTTTTCATTTTTTTTATAGATTTGTTGTTTATTATTCCTTTTGTGGATTTATTCAGCGGGCAGTGGAGCGTTATTATGTCCGAAGTTTTAAAAAGTTTATCAAGAGCCGTATATTTAAACCCGGCCTTTTCAGCGTATTTTTTGTCGGTCTTCGGGTCAAAAGCCACAACATCCATTGAGAACCCTCTAAGTATTTTTATAACCTCTTTTCCTATCTTACCTGTTCCTATCACCCCTGCTGTTTTTCCTTTCATATCGAACCCCACAAAACCGCTTATTGAAAAATTATTGTCCCTTGTCCTGTAGTATGCTTTATGAATCTTGCGGTTCAGGGAAAGCATGAGCCCGACGGCGTGCTCCGCGACCGCTGAAGGCGAATAAGCCGGCACCCTGGTTATATGTATTTTTTTGTAGGCTGCCCTGAAATCCACGTTATTGTAACCCGCGGACCGGAGTGAAATAAGTTTTATACCGTTTTCATAAAGTTTTTCGATTGTCTTTTTATTGATATTGTCATTGACAAACGCTATTACCACATTATAATTTTTTGTGATTTCGGCGATATCGGGGTTCAGCCTGTTTGAAAAATATTTGATATTATACCCGAATTTTTTATTGGCATTGTCGAAAAATTCCCTGTCATAATCTTTCGCGCCGAAAAACGCTATTTTAACCTTTTTCACAACATCCTCCTGCCTGTGTGTAATATACTATAATTATAAAATGGAAAAAGAATTTAGGTATTGTTTTTTTTCCCTTGCAATAGACTTTTTTCTACCCCGGTTGTAAAATTAATTTTAAAATTATTCCGGCAGGGCTGGTATACAGGTACGGCCGCCGCCTCACCCCTGTGGTAAATATAGCATAAAATTCTTATTTTCCCTGTAACCTGAATCACATTACAGGTGTTTCCCGCTTAAATATTCCTCTTATCCTCGAGTATCTCCAGAAGTATCCCGTCAGGGTCCTTAACAAAAAAATAATTTATCCCGGTTTTTCCGGCTGTTATTTCAATATTTTCGGCAATCCCTGCTTTTTCAAGCTGTTCTTTGGCTTCTTCCAGGTTGTTTGTACTTATTCCGAAATGCTTGGCGCCAACCCCCTTTAAGCCGTCAAAAAGGCTCTTTTCGTAATCCGGCAGGGGCCTGTGTTTTTTAAAACAAAAAAGTTCCAGTATAGCTTCTCCGAGTTTCATCTGGGTAATGGCCAGGGATTTATCCTCTACCTCCCAGAAATGTATAGCCCTGAACCCGAAATAAGAGTAAAATTTTTTTGATTTTTCAGTATTGCTTACGCTCAAAGCAACGTGGTGAAAATGGAACATACACACCTCCAAACCCGAAGTTTATTGAAATTTTATTGGCATTCAATAAGCCCTGCCGCGCGTAAAAACGGGAACGCGTAACTTATGATAATATGCGACAGGGAAACAAGGTAAATATTCCGGTAATTATAGTAC
>CAZHOD010000137.1:0-5496 GCA_964534075.1 uncultured Spirochaetia bacterium | reverse complement strand
GGAGGCGATCTAAAATGACCGAAATTTACCCACTCAAAACCCCGAAGACCCTAAAAAAATATAAATATACCATGACTTTTTTAACACTTAGTTGACAGGCGCGGCTTTTAGGCCGTTTGAGGTGGTATTTGTCGACCTGCAATTCGCAGCAGGCGGTTTACAGTTTTACGATGCGCCCGTAGCTCAGCCGGATATCAGCAAAGCTGATATAATGATACGAGGCCAGGACATATTATATTTTGTATCCTTCGGATACAATGGCATTATAGAGCACGCTCTATTGCGGTGCCGTGATAACAGTGGAGTAAAAGCCGTATAACGTTTGTGTGCGCCCGTAGCTCAGCCGGATAGAGCAACGGCCTTCTAAGCCGCGGGCCGCAGGTTATGAAATTAAGGAGTATCATATATGGACAGGAATTTGAGGATAATAAAGGATACAGTCAGAGCGAAAGCAGCTGAGAATAATGTGGCCGTAGAAAAGATTATTCTTTTCGGGTCGAGGGCGGGAAAAAATTATGATGAGTTCAGCGATTACGATATTTTAGTTGTGGCGGGAGCTGAGATTTCCCCGGAAAAAAAATTTATTTTATTTAAAAATATTAATAACGCGCTTGCCGGGGCGATGATACCTTCCGACATTATAATAAGGACACAAAATGAGTACAGGGTTCTTTCCGCGAGCGTTGGGACTCTCGCGTTTGAGGCGGAAAAAGAAGGAGTGCTGCTTTGAACGAGATAGCGGCAAGGTGGATGAAAAAGGCAGAAGAAGATTTGAAGGTTATTGGACATGAGTTAAAACTTGGTGAGGAAGAAGCAGCTGCCGGCGCTGTTTGTTTTCACGCGCAGCAGGCCGCTGAAAAATATTTAAAAGCGTTTCTTATAGAAAATGGTAAGAGCGTGGGCAAGACACACGATATCGCTTTGTTGATAAAATTGTGCGCGGAATTCGACCCGGGTTTTGAGAAAATAGAAGCAACGGAACTTAATTATTACGCGGTCAAGATTAGATATCCTGACGATATAGACGAGCCGGATTTTAAGCAGGCTGTAAAATGCGGCCGCAAAGCCGGGGAGATAATAGATTTTGTAAAAGGAAAATTAAAGTAATTGCGCCCGCAGCTCAGTTGGATATCAGCAAAGCTGATATAATGATAAGAGGCCAGGACATATTATATTTTGTATCCTTCGGATACAATGGCATTATAGAGCACGCTTTATTGCGGTGCCGGAACAAGAGTGAAGTAAAAGCCGTAAACCGTTTACGCTGCGCCCGTAGCTCAGTTGGATAGAGCAACGGCCTTCTAAGCCGTGGGCCGCAGGTTCGAATCCTGCCGGGCGCGCCATCACGTAAAATGAAAAATTAGAAATTTTTCATCACGTGCTGAGCGGTAGAGAATTTGATGTTGGAACAATCGAAAAACAACGCGAGATTGAGGGTGAATAGCGAATGCCCGGTTTTTATTTTGCGCCGGCCGGGAATCATTATTGAATTTGAGCGAAATAATAGTATAATATTTATGATAAAATGACAAAAGGGTGTTTTTAAGCAGCCTGCTAAAATGAAGCAAGAATTAAAATATTGAAGGGGAATTCAATGAAAAAGCTGGATAAAATACTGAAAATAATAAAAGAAAATGAAAAGCAGCTCCGGGAAGAATTCAAGATAAAAAATATGGCTGTGTTTGGGTCATACGCAAGGGATGAGCAGGATGAAACAAGCGATATGGATATCCTGGTCGAATTCTCAGAGCCAGTGGGCTTTGAATTTTTCAGGGCGCAGAGGTTCCTTGAGAAAAAAACCGGTGTCAGGATAGACCTTGTCACACGGGACGCCATAAAACCTGAAATTGAAGAAAATATACTAAGGGACCTGGTCCATGTCTGAACGGGATTATAAATTATACATTCATGATATAATCCGGTCGATTGACAACATTCTGGAATATACAGAAGGCCTGGATGAAAACGGATTTATAAAAGATAAAAAAACGATAGATGCGGCCATAAGGAATTTTGAAGTAACAGGGGAAGCTGCCAATAAGTTGCCGCCTGATGTAAAAACACAGCACCCTGAGGTACCCCGGCGGGATATGATTGATTTTAGAAACAGAATAACTCATGAATATTTTGGCGTCAGTCCGGGGATTGTATGGCAGATTATCAACAAGGAGCTTCCTTTACTTAAACAAAATATGAATAAGATTTAAACTAAATAAATTTTTCCGGGCTTGTTTTCCGGGCCGCGGAATACAATATTTGTTATTTACAGTTTATAAAATACAGTTTGCATTCAATATGCTGCGCCCGTAGCTCAGGGGACAGAGCACCGGCCTCCGGAGCCGGGTGCGCAGGTTCAAATCCTGCCGGGCGCACCATCACGTAAAATGAAAAATCAGAAATTTTTCATCAAGTGATGAGCAATCGAGCATTTGGAACAATCGGAAAAAAACGCGAGAGCGAGGTCAAATGTTCAGTTTTTGTTATTTTACAGCCATGAACCATTCACTTTGCTCAGTTCATGGCAGAGCAATCAAACGGGTATGGATACATATTTTTTCAGTAAATTTTTTTAATGAAAATGGAAATAGGCATTAAAAAAGGAGGTGTTATCATGGCGTTCAGGTCGGCGAACCCGGCATTAAACAAAAATACATTCAGGAGTTTCGAGGCTGCTTCAGCAGAACCCATGACAATAAACGGCGCGGTTAATAAAACAGCCGTAATGCTGATACTGCTTCTTATAACCGCGGGATATGTATGGCGCGGGTTTTTCGCGGATGTTCCGCCCACAGAGGCAATGAATGTCAATGTATATATACTTGTCGGGGTAATAGGCGGCCTGATATTCGCGCTCATTACCGTATTCAAAAAGACATGGGCGCCTTTTACCGCGCCAATATACGCCCTGCTGGAAGGGTTGTTTTTAGGCGGCGTATCCGCGTTTTTTGAAAAAGTTTATCCGGGAATCGTTATTCAGGCGGTCGCCCTTACATTCGGCGTGCTTTTGTGCCTTCTTGCGGCGTACAGGTCAGGCATTATAAAAGCTACTGAAAATTTTAAGCTCGGAATTGTCGCGGCCACGGGAAGTATATTTATGATATACATGCTTACAATTGTACTTGGTTTTTTTGGGATATCAATCCCGTATATCCACGGCAGCGGGCCCATAGGAATTATATTCAGCCTTGTTGTGGTTGTCATAGCCGCGCTTAACCTTGTGCTTGACTTCGATTTTATCGAGCGCGGCGCTGAAGCCGGCGCCCCCAAATACATGGAATGGTACGCTGCTTTCGGCCTTATGGTCACACTTATATGGCTGTATATAGAAATACTCCACCTTCTTGCCAAACTCCAGTCAAGAAGATAACAGCAGCTAAAAAATCAAAAAAATCCAAAAATGTTTTTGTGTCTGTTATTTTGTCAGGTATCCTTTATTTTTCTCTGTTTTTCGTTAATATTTGCACGTGATAATAAAAAATCAATTTTGGTTTTAGCATGCGAAAACAAAGTCCGTATTGCTATTGACTCGTTATAATATATAAACTATAATTACTAAAAATAGTGGGGGAAAATTTTTTTATAGTTTTGTTTAACCGATTAAGTTAAAAGGAGTAATTTTTATGAAGGGGAAATTTTATTTATTTCTTTTCGCCGCGTTTTTTGTCTGTGTGAACGCGTATTCCGCCATGTGCGGGGCGACCCTCTGCGTAAACGGCGATGATGAAACCGATATCTGGATAAACGGAACTTTTATTGGTACTTTCAATTATGTCAACTGGGATTCCACTGACCCTGTGCCATGCATGTCAATAGACCCTTCATTGCTGAACGAATCCGGAACAAATGCAATAGCGGCGCTTGTGCGCGACACGGCAGGCGGCGAAATATACTCATCATGGACACTGGAAATTGACCATTGCGACGATACGTATTCTTATATTTCAAGTGATGACGGAGGGGTGAAAATATCGAATAATTACGACTGCGCTAATCCTCCTGATCCTAACTGGTATGACCCTTCATATGACCCTTCATCCTGGGGGAACGCTGTTGTTGTTACGGGTACAACATGGGGCAAACAAATGTTCGACCCGGGAACGGGTAAGCGCGTAAATATGCTTTCATACGACCCTAACGCATCGGCTTCCGGCCATCCATGCCTTTATATGAGGCAGGGATTTGTGACAGATCCCGAACCACCGCCGCCCCCTCCTAATTTCACCATTACCAAATCGATGAGCAAAGTAAGCGACATTACGACGGAAAACGTCACAATTACCTTCGAAATATGCAACACAGGCGGTTATACGGAAGAGGAGGTAGTTCTTCATGATACCTGGACAACAACCGATATGGAGTTCGTATATACGGGGGTTGATGACACCGCGACCGGCCCGAATTTTACTTACGGCACCGGCTATACTGATATAACATTTCCCATGGGGTTCGAAGGTAATACCTGCATGGATGTTAGTTTTGTGTTTAAGGATTATTCATGGCAGGTAAGCCAGTCAGAGGACAACTGCGCCACGGGCGTGAATTCCGGTGTAATCAACTGGGACGGAGGATCGGCCAACTCCAATGAGGTGAATTACGCCAAGCGGTGCTGGACACCGACGTTTACGCCTACAGATACCTACACCCCGACCCCGACTTATACATGGACCCATTCACCCACGAGGACGTTTACACCCACAAATACATTTACCCCCACGCCTTCACCCACCTATACATGGACAGATACCAACACAAATACATTTACCCGTACGCCGACGGATACATTTACGGATACCCCGACCGATACTCCCACCGAGACGAATACCAATACTTTCACGCCCACTTTTACGGACACATTTACAATGACGTATACAAATACATGGACACCTACATTTACCTATACTTTTACAGAGACGCCGACTGAGACTTATACGGATACATATACTCCCACGCCGGAACCGGATACTCCCACGCCGACAAGGACCTTTACTTTTACTTCTACTGATACCGCGACCCGGACATACACGTGGACAAACACTTTTACTCCGACTTTTTCGGCGACAGCGACGTATACTTATACTTTTACAGAAACCCCTTCAAGCACTTACACGGGGACAAGGACTTTTACGCCGACGTATACTTATACCCCGACTATTACGATGACAACTATGGATTCCGCCACAAATACGCCTACAAATACCCCGAGTTTTACTGCAACTCCCACTTTTACGGAAACTTACACCGCGACTGATACAGATACACCTACTAATACGTATACAGCCACCGGCACATATACCCCTACTTTTACCGATACAGCGACAGCCACGGCAACGGATACAGTGCCGAACCCGCCGACGCTGACAGCGACGCCGACGATGACGGCTACATATACGGCAACGCCGACAAGCACGGCGACGCCGACGTATACTTTTACGTATACAGTAACAGCGACAGCCACGGCAACGGATACAGTGCCGAACCCGCCGACGCTGACAGCGA
>CAZHOD010000136.1:0-5512 GCA_964534075.1 uncultured Spirochaetia bacterium | reverse complement strand
TTATTCGTATATTTACTGTTGACAGGAACCTAAATGGCTGTCTCTACAAAGACAAGGCGTATTTGTAGGGGCGGACTTGTATGTCCGCCCGCTGTAGGGGATGGTTTTTGTATTTGTAAAGACGGGGTTCCCTGTACCATGCCGGTACAGGACAAGCCATCCCCGTCTCAAAAAACTGGCGGTCAAGCCCGCCGCTACAAAAACAAAACGTATTGGTAACCGCAGCCTTTACTTGTCCTCCGGCTTGTCAGCCGTAGCTCGCTTGTCCGCCGAAGTCTTGACGCAGTCGGAAAGAGCGAAGGATGGAGCCTGAAAGGCGTAGGGGGAAGCTTCAGGCGAAGGTTGATGGCGAAGGCGGAAGGCCGCGCAGAGACGCGGAAGGGATGAACGCGGCCTGCGGCCCCCGCTGTTTTGCCATAAGGGCAGTTTGTTCCGTATTGGAGCACAAAAATATTTAATTGCCGTTTAAAAAGCCCGCTGAATATTATATAATTGCCGCGATTTAAAGCCTTGCATTAAATATATGGTTTTGATATAATATTTTCACATTTTAGATTGTAATTGGACGGGTTGCATAGTCTTTTTTATCCTGAGCGCAATCTTAAAATATATAAAGGAGGTACTGATATGACAGGCGTTGTACTGGGAACGCTTCTTTTGGCGCTATTAATAGGCCTTGTGGTACTTCAGGGAATGATAGAGTGGGGTGGTTTTGATTTTGATAAATTTTTCAAAAAGAAGGAAAAGGACGTCCGGGAAAAACCCGCTCCAAAGAAAAAAACATCCGCGAAAGTAAAGGCAAAAAAGCCGGCTAAAAAGAAAGGCGCTAAAAAGAAAGGCAGGAGATAATGATATTTGATTTTATTTTAGGTATGTTTTCCAATGACATGGCAATAGACCTTGGCACGGCGACAACGCTTGTGTATATTAAAAACAAGGGAATTGTCCTTAAAGAACCTTCCATAGTCGCGCTTTACAGGGGCAGGGAGGTAATAGCGGTAGGGGAGTCGGCAAAAGAGATGGTCGGAAAAACCCCGGGCGAGGTGCATGCCGTACGCCCTATGAAGGACGGAGTTATAGCGGATTTTAATGTTACTGAAAAAATGCTCAGGTATTTTATAGTAAAGGTGCACAACAGGCATTCCCTTGTCAGCCCGAGGATAGCTATATCAGTGCCCAAGGGAGTTACGCCCGTCGAAAAGAGGGCGGTCCGCGAGTCGGCTCAGCAGGCGGGAGCGCGCGAGGTTTACCTTATCGACGAGCCCATGGCAGCGGCAATAGGCGCGGGCCTTCCCGTAGAAACGCCGTTCGGGCACATGGTGGTCGATATTGGCGGAGGCACGACCGAGGTCGCTGTGATTTCAATGGGGGGGCTGGTTGTTTTTAACTCAATAAGGACAGCGGGCGATAAATTCGACGAGTCAATAATGTCGTACCTTAAAAAGGCTTATAATCTCCACATAGGTGAGAGGACGGCTGAAAAAATAAAAATACGTATAGGCTGCGCCCAGAAGTTAAACCCGGCCATTGAGATGGACGTAAAGGGCTCGGACCTGACAACCGGGCTGCCCCGGACAATAAAGATTACCTCGGACGAAATGGCCGTCGCTCTTGAGGAACCGATAACAAAGATAATTGACGGGATTAAGTACACGCTTGAGCAGACAAAGCCGGAACTGGCGGCGGATATTATAGACAAAGGAATCATTGTGACCGGCGGAGGAGCCCTTTTGAAGGATTTTGACCAGAAATTGAGGGATGAAACGGGTGTTCCCGTCCACATAGCGGAAAATCCCCAGGAATGCGTGGTTACCGGGGCGGGAAAAATGCTGGAGGAGCAAATGGACGTCCTCAGGAGGCTTTCTTTCGAGGGTGAAGATTCCTATATAGCGTGACCATGAGAAACAAAATACCAAAAAAAATAATTTACGGCGTGTTCGCGTTCGTTATTTTACTTTCATTTTTTTTTCTGTGGAAAAAGCCCGCCTTTGAGTTTTTATCCGATGTTACGGGCCGGGCACAGTCCTCTTTCGTGTCAAAATTTACTTACCTTGGTAATACTATTGAGTCAGTCAAATACATATTTTCGGCAAGGACAGGCATAGAAGTCCTGACAAAAAGAAATATAACGCTCGACGCGGAAAATCAGGATTTAAGGGAAGAAAACAGGAGGCTCAGGAAAATTCTGTCCATGGAAAAAAGAGGTAATTTCGGGAGCCGCGTCAGGTGTTTTGCCCGGGTAATCGGGGCGAACCGGGATGGTTTTATATATTATTACACAATAGACAAAGGAAAGAACGACGGAATCCGGGAAGGGGACGGCGTTGTGGGCGGAGAAGGCGTGCTCGGAAGGATAGTAAAAGTTACGCCCGCTGTTTCCAGGGTGCAGCTTATCACGGACGCGAAGTCAAATATAAGCGCGAGGGACAGGCGCAGCCGCGTGGCCGGGATATTGACAGGGGCCGGTTACCGTTACTGCCTGCTTAATTATGTCCCCAGGGAAAAAGACGTTGAGATAGGCGATGTAATAATTACTTCCGGCATGACCGAGGCGTTCCCGGCGGGAATAAAACTGGGCGAGGTGGTTAAGGTCGAGAAAAAGCCCGGGAAGCTTTCCATGAATATAAAGGTGAGGCCGTTTGCCGATATATTCAGCGTGGAAGAAGTAATGGTGCTTGAAAAGAAAAATATAAAGCCGCGTTAGGCGCGGCGTAATATATGCGCCTTGAGGCGCAGGAATAAGAGGCTCGATGTGAAAAGCAAAAAGAGAGTTGTTTTATTATGGGCGGTTCTTCTGCTTTTGACAGCTGTGGACAGCGCTTCCTGCGCGCTTCCTTTCTTTTTTAACCGCGTCGACTATATATTCGCGTCCGCGGCCATACTTTTTATGTTCGATAAAAAATACACTGCCTTTATTTACGCTTTCGCCGCGTTTTTAATAAAGGACCTGGTGCTCATGCCTTTTCCCGGGTTGTACCTTTTATCAGGCACGGCCGGCATGATGGTTGTGGCGGCGTTATGCCGCGGGCTTTACAAGGAAAATTATATAACGAAAATTTTCATACTTGCCGGGGGAGAGGCCGCGCTGTGGGCGGCGCATATCGCGGCAGTCGCGGTTTTTTACTGGGGAATGGAATTAAAATTTTTTACGCCTGTTTTTTTACTGAATATAATTTTTACCGTTTTTGCGGGGGCGGTTGTAATGAAATTAATACACCTTGACGCGCGAAAGGTTCGGTTATGGCTGAGAATGACATTCGGAAAAAAATAAAAAATATTTATAAAGTGCTTCTCAGGATAAGGGCGGTCAGCTGGGCCGTATCCATCGCAATGGCGGTGCTGGTAGGGCGGCTTTTCTATCTTCAGGTGATTAAAGGTGATTATTACGCGGGCCTGGCGGAGAGCAACTGCGTGAGCCCGGTGAAGGTGAGGGCCCCGCGGGGTGAGATTTACGACAGGAATTATAAAAAACTTGTCGGAAACTCCCCTTCGTATACAGTCGGTATAGTGCCTTATTATTTCGCCAAAAACGAGGATAAAAAAGGGGCAATAAAGGAAATCGCGGATATACTGGACATGAAGCCCCCGGCCATACAAAAAAAACTCAGCCGGGCCGGGGATTATGTGCTGGAGCCGGTAATTATAAAAAGGGATGTTTCCGGGGAGGAGCTTTCCCTGATAGCCGAGCGGTCAATAGAAATAAGCGGGCTTTCAACCGGCCAGGAACCAAAAAGGTATTACGAAGAGGGAAGCCTGGCGCCGCACATCCTCGGTTATGTGGGAGAAATAGCCGGCAGGCAGCTGGATACGAAAAAATACGAAAAATACCGGCAGGGGGATATAATCGGACAGGCGGGTATTGAAAATTACTATAATGATGTATTGAAAGGGAAAGACGGGGCGGTATATATTCTTACGGACGCGAAAGGCAGGCAGGAAAGCATAATAAAAAAAATAGAGCCTCAAAAAGGTAAAAATATAGTTTTGACCATAGATTACAGGCTTCAAAAATACGCGGAACAGGTAATGGAGGCGCACGGTTATAAAGGCGCTGTAATAGCAATAGAGCCCGAATCCGGCGAAATTTTATGCATGGCCAGCAAGCCGGATTTCGATATAAAAAAATTCAGCGGCAAGATAGACATACGGTACTGGAAAAAAATAATGAGAAAGAGGGATTATCCCATGACGAACAGGGCGGTCCAGGGGCTTTATTCTCCCGGCTCTATTTTCAAGATACCTGTGGCTCTGGGAGCCCTGAACGAGGGCGTTGTAGGCACAGAAGAAACCATTCTCTGCGAAGGGATACACTGGATTAAAACGTGGCCTTATAAGTGCTGGACAAGCCACGGGTGGGTTAACTTTAAAAAATCGATAAGGGAATCATGCGATATATATTTTTACCTGCTGGGGCAGGAAATGAAGGTCGAGCTTCTCCGTAAATACGCGCTTATGTTCGGCCTGGGGGAGAAGACAGGGGTGGATTTGCCCGGCGAAAAGGACGGGGTGGTGCCGTCGCGCGAGTGGAAAAGAAGGGTGATGCGCACATCGTGGTTCCCCGGCAATACCGTGATGCTTTCCATCGGGCAGGGGTTCATTACTTCGACTCCCCTTCAGATACTTAATATAATGTGCGCTATGGCAAACAGAGGTTACGCGATGACGCCGCGGTTTTTAAAAGCAATAACCCTGGATGACAGGACAATATACAGGCAGCAGGAAAGCAGGAAATTATTCAGCGTTAAAGCGGGGGATAAGGATATAAAAACATTAAATAGCGCGTTAAGAAGCGTTGTAAGCGGTTACAGGGGGACGGGGGCAAACGCCGCTGTAAAAGGGATAAAGGTAGCGGGCAAGACCGGTACAGTCGAAAATCCGCAGGGGGAGACACACGCTATGTTCGCGGGGTTTGCCCCGTATGATGACCCTGAAATAACGGTTTTTGTGCTGGTCGAACACGGCGGAGGAGGCGGCCAGGTAGCCGCGCCCATCGCCGGCAGTATAATAGAGTACTACCTTAAAATAATGAGGTGAAAATGAGGGTGAGATTTAAGATTAAGGAAAAAATAAGCGCTTATTTCAGGGATTTAAACCCTGTATTATTTGCCGCTACCATCGCGCTTGTTGCCGCGGGCGGGCTGGCCACCTACAGCGCCGCGGGCGGAGATTTAACAAAAAGTTTTTTTGTAAAACAGATGGCATGGTACGCCATCGGGATGGCGGTAATGATAATTTTCGCGAATACAAATTACAATAACATTATAAGCGCGGCCAATTTTTTATACGGTTTTTTTATATTGCTCCTGATATTTGTGCTGGCCGCGGGCCACGAAAAGTTCGGCGCCCAGAGATGGATGAGGATAGGGGCGTTTCAGTTCCAGCCCAGCGAGTTTATAAAAATAGTAACTGCCCTTGTAATTATAAAGTTTATAGTGAGCCGCCGTAAAGGGGCATTCAGCGCCAAAAATATTTTTTTGGCTTTCCTTCTGGCGGGCGTGCCCCTCGCGCTCAT
>CAZHOD010000135.1:0-5536 GCA_964534075.1 uncultured Spirochaetia bacterium | reverse complement strand
CCTCCGCCATTTCCGAAGCCTTTTTTTTCGCGTCCTTTACAGCCGCGAGCCTTGCCTTTTTCCTGAGTTCATCCTCTTTTGATGACCTGAAATTTATCCCTCTTACCCTGTCCGCTCCTTTTTCCACAAGGGCGGTAAGCAGCCCCTCGAATTTTTCGATATCCTTAAGAAGCGCGGTTATATTTTTTGTCACAAAATAACCCCTGAAATCCTTTTTTTCATACCTTTTGGAATAACGCGGCTCTATGTTTATCCTGCCGGTCTGTATCTCCTTTTCTTCTATTCCGTATTTTTTCAGCGTCCTTATCAGCCCGGATACAAGGCCATCATTTTTCTTTTTTGCCTTTTGAAGGTCCATGCTGTCTGTTTGGGCGACAAGGTTTATCCGCGCCCTGTCAGGTACTGTTTTTATTTCGCTCCTGCCGGTTACAGAAACCATGGGATGAATATCCTTATTTTCGGCGAAGCACCCCGAAACAAACAGCATAATTCCCGTTAAAAAAATAATTTTTTTCATTTGAATACCTCCGTTTTGGTATTTGCGGATAATGCGGGATATTATTTTTCCGCGTTTTTTATTGATTATTGGTTTTAATTTTAATTATTCCGGAAGTGAGTAATAAACCGTAAGTTCGGGCCTCATCCCGGATGTAGCGTGTTCGGATGAAGCCGGCCTGATATAATTATCCACCCCCGGCGAGCTTTCGTTCGATGCTTTAAGAATTATACCGTAGTTTGTTGAGGAATCATTTATCCAGCTTTCCACTGTATCCGCGGTAAGAGTAAGGGTGAAATCATAAGGCGAACCGGAAATTTCCTTTGTATCACTGCACGCAACAGCGGAATAATCACCCCCCGCGGTATCCCACGGGTTCACACTGTCATAATTTATCCACGAAACTCCCACATCCGCGGTTCCGGTGCAGGGGGCCCCGCCCTCCTGCCAGTTTTTAGTAACTGCGTAAGCTGTTATTGTTGTTGTACCCTGTATATCCAGGGAACTGTTGAATGATAGTTTGAGATAAGCGCCGGTTACATTCACATCAGACGGCACAATATAACTTAAATCGAATTTTATAAAAGAACGCCGTTTTCTCGAAATCCCGCTCACATAACCGGAACATACTATATCGCATCCCCCAAAATTCATATCCTGGTTCCCGCCTGCCTCTATGTAAGCGTCCTCGCATCCGGCATACGCTGCCGAGGGGTAAACCCCCTGCTGAAACACAACCTTTACGTCACTGTCAGCGCCCTCTTCCCCCGCGGGCCCCGCAGGGCCGGTATCGCCCGCTGAACAGGAAAAAATTGTTACTGCCGCGAAAATCACGGTTAATATAAATAAAATGTTTTTCATTATCATCCTCCCTTTAATTTATCTATTCCTGTGACTCATAATATATTGTCAGCCTGGGCTTCATGCAGGGGGATGCCCCGGAATTTGCCTCGACCTCGAGGTAATCATCTCCCGTTGCCTCATCCGCGATTTTTAGCATCATACCGTGGTTATCTGACGGGTCATCTATCCATCCCTGCACAATCGAAGAGTCCAGTTCGAACGTAACATAACCCGTGGAATCCACAGTGACTGTTTCGCATAAGGGTGTGTCAAAAAAACTGCCGCTGTCCATGTCCCAGGAGTTCGTGGAATCGTAAGTGTTCCATGTGGCTCCGTCTTCATCGGAGCCGATACATTCAGTACCCTCAATCCAGTTATATGTTTCTATTTTCCTGCATTCAATTTCGCATGGACCGTGATTAAGATGGTTTATATACAAAGTCAGATAGGATTTTTTAACCGTCATGCCCGGGCCGAGATGTCCGGCAAGCCCAAAATACAAAAGCCCTCTGCTTGTAGCGTCGCCGCCTATCAAAAACAACGTACAGCCTCCCAGATTATCGTCAGGAAAGTCTTTTACTATATATGTGTCCTTTACATTTTTATAACTAAAAGACGGGAACACCTCGTATTCAAAATGCATAACCTCCATTGTATCGGCGTCAGAACCCGCGGGCCCGGCAGGGCCCTGCTCTCCGGTTTCACCGGTGCATGAAAACAAAAACATCAGGCATACAGCCGCGGTAATTGTTTTTAATATAATTATTCTCATTTTTTCCTCCCTTTAAGGCAAAGTATAATATATTGTAAGTTTTGGCCTTTTGGCTGTTTCAACAGAATCACTGGAATAAAACCTGGCCCAGTTTGTACCTGATGATTCATTCGTTCCTTTCAGAATAAACCCGTAATTTTGCGCGTCATTGCTTATCCAGGAGGATATTGTATCGGCATCCAGTTCAAAAATAATTGTTCCTGTCTGCCCGTCATTTACTATAACCGAATCGCTCACAGGGATTGTTTCAAAATCCCCTCCCGGCGTGTCCCACGCGTCCGTTGACTGGTAATATGCCCATGTAACCGAACCGTTCGCGTCCCCATTACAATCGCCTGCGCCCTCGAACCATTCCTGTGTCATGGCATAAGCGGTAATCGTCGTCGTTCCCATCGGCCCGCTCGCGTTGTCTATTGTGAGTGTAAGATAGGCTGATTTCACATTTACATTATCCGGCGCTACAGAAGTTAAATCATAACGCATAACAGTCCTGTATTTTCTTGAAATGTTATATACACCCACGAGAAAATAACCACAGCCGCCCATATTCGAACTGATAAAATCACTGTTAAGAAGGGAGTCATCGGTTACAGCGTAATTATCCGAAGGGTACATATCATCCTGGTAAACCGCCATAATAATACTGCCTCCGTCATCGCCTTCAGGGCCCGTGGGCCCGGTGTCGCCTGTTTCGGGCGCGCAGGAAACCATAAGAAAAATAAATAGAATTATCAGAAAAAAGAATGAATTCCTGTCCATAATATCCTCCCTTAAAGTTTTAAGTATTTTACTATATACCAAGGGCGGGTTTCAACCGAAAATTTATAAATATATAAATTTTTATGCCGCGGCAGAGCAGAAATTCACCTGTTTTTTTTCTTCCTCTTTGTATTAAGCATGGCCATAAGCCCTTTAAAAAGCCCTATCGCGCCCTGTTTCCACGCGACCCTGTGGGTTATGCCTGAAGCCCCCTTTACTTCCTCTTCATGCTCTTTGTACCAGTTATAAGCGTGGGTAAGCGCCTGCGCCTCGGTAAAGCGTGGTTTCCAGCCCAGTTTTTTTTCCGCTTTTTCTATAGACACAAAAGAATCCTTGTGCGCGGTGCCGTAGACCCATTTATAAAGCGGTGACGCCCGCAGCAGCCACAGAACCTCCAGTATAAATATCAGCCCGGGCGCCCATGTAGTCATAACGCGCGAACGGCTTCCCACTTCCCCGAAAAATTCGGTCAGGTATTCCCTGACCGGCCTCGTGTCCTTCGCGCCTACATTGAAAGTATCATTGGCAGTCTCCGGAAGTTTTGTAAGCATAAGGCCTATGGAATCCACAAGGTCCTGCACCTCCAAAAGCTGGTAACGGTTTTTACCGTTTCCTATTACCGGGATGAGAGCGCCTGCCTCGACCCAGTCATATAAAATCTGAAAAACACCGAGCCGCGCGGTACCTATGAAAGTTTTCGGCCTGACTATGGGAACAATCATATCCTTTTTCCTGTATTCTTCGCATATTTTTTCCGCTTCTATTTTTGTTTCCCCGTACGGGCCTACACCGACAAGCGGGTCATCCTCATAAATAGGATGCTTTTCCGGAACCCCGTATACAGCGGTCGACGATATCAAAACCACCCGTTTTATATTGTTTTCCCTTGCCGCCTCAAGCGTGTTTTTCGTACCGTCGACATTTACGCTTCTTATATCCGCCGGTTTCCATAAAGGCAGGGCCGCAGCGGCGTGCACAACCGCGTCGTAACCCGCGAAGGATTCTTTCAGCGCGTTATAATCTCTCACATCGATTTTTTTATATTCGGTGTTTTCAGGGTATTCTTCGGGCCTGAACTCGTCGACATCCAGCACCAAAAATTTTTCATACTTATCTTTCAGCCTGTTGCATATATGAAGGCCTAAAAATCCGCACCCTCCGGTTACCACAAGTTTCGCCATGATTTTCCTCCTTGAATTTTTTAAGAATTATACTACAAACAAAAATAAATTCCAGTTTTTCCGAAAAATTATTTCATCTTTTCAAAAGCTTCTTTATAAATATTGTCCCATGAAAGGCCTGACGCGAATTCAACCGCGTTATTAAGGCAGGTTTCGTAAAACCCGTCATCCTCCAGAAGTTTAACCGCGGCCTTCGCGATTTCTTCCTTATTATAGTTACATACCACCCCCATGGGCCTTTTATCTGCCTCTTCCGCTATCCATGGTACGTTCGTAATGACAAGAGGCAGCCCGCAGCCCAGATACTCTTTTGGCTTTGTCGGGTCGGCGTAATACGTATAGCTGTTCGGGTCATCGCTGTACGGCGCCAGCCCCACCCTGAAGCGAGGTATTATTTTGAAAATCTCGTCATGGCCCATAGCTCCCATAAACTCGATGTTTTCCAAAAGATTCAGTTTTTCAGCCTGCTTTTTAAGCTCAGGCTCATAGGGCCCGGTTCCTATTATAATAAGTTTTGCCTCTTTTACCTTTTCGGTTATATCTTTCATTGCCTCTATCATAACCTGCACACCTTTTGTTTTATCCAGCACGCCCATGAATACCATTTCCCGGGATTTGAGTTTTTCCTCTTTTTTAAAAGGGCTAATTTTATCCAGCTCTATGCCGACCGGCACTATCAGATTTTTTTTCCTTTCGAATTCAAACCTTTTTTCCTTTGCCTCCGCTATCCTCGGCGACAGCGACCATATATAATCGCTTTTTTCACAGGCCCCCCTGTCCGCGGTTTCATATAAAAAATTAAAAACCGGGTTGCTGAAGCGCCTGTCCATATGGTCTATAATATAATAAACAAGGCTGCCTGCCAGCCCCTGTTTTTTCAGCTTAATCCCGGAAGCCGCGTTGAGGTTGTCTACAGCCAGGAAAACATCCGCCTTTTTTTTAAGTTTTTTCATAAACGAAATATTAAAAAAATAATCGCGCGCCCACTGCATTAATGAATTCGAACTGCGTTTATGCCCTTTTTCCTTTTTTACAAGGCTGCCCCCCTTATAAAACTCCACAACCGTTCCCTCGAGCCCGGAATAAGAAAACGGGTGCTCTATACTGATAAATTCCCCGGCGTTTTTTATGAGGTAATTTTTCGCTGCCTGTACCGGCCCGTAAGCCTCTGTTATGTGCCCCGCTGACACCACAAATTTATCGCTTATATCCATTTTGTTTTTTATACCTCCATTTTTTCAAGCCTTTTGACCCCGGCGAAAAGGCTGATGCCCCCCACCACAACGGCCATTACGGCTATGATTATAAAAACAAAAGCGTAATCCGCCGGAGCAAAAGAGCCTTTTTTTACAAGCTCGGCGAAATAATAGTCCCTTACCATGCCCGCTTCCAGCGCCATAACCGCGCTTACGAACAAAAAAGAAAGGAACATATAGGCGGCTCCCCCGACTCCTGTAATCAAATCCTCGGGGTTTTTTATGCCGA
>CAZHOD010000134.1:0-5546 GCA_964534075.1 uncultured Spirochaetia bacterium | reverse complement strand
GCCAGGAGCGGCCACAAAAACACAAACAGGCATGTAGCGCGCGCGGCGTTAAAAGCTGGGGCAAAACTTGTTTTTGACACCGACACCCACATGCCCGAAGATTTGGCGGATAAAGGAACACGAAAAAAAATACTTACAGCAGCCGGGCTCAAACCGGCGGCGGTAAAAACGGCAATAAAAAACAGCGAGGCCCTTGTAAAAAAAATTACGGGCAAAAAAATCTGAGCCCGTAGGCCCGTGGCGGATAAAAACGCGGAGGTTTATTTATGAAAAAAACAATCGTAATGTTATTTGCTTTTCTTATATGCGCGGTTTCGGTTTCGGCGTACAAGGTTAGTTATGAATTCTGGATAATTAACGCGAACGGCGGGCTCAGTTATCCTGTCGGGGAAATGAGTTCATTTAATGATTTTGGGTTTAACGGCGCGATATCCGCGAGAAAGGCCCTGGACACGGAAGTATCCGTGGGCGGGAGTGTGGCCTTTCTTCAGGCGCCTTATAAAACTCTGGAGGACGGCACGCAGCCGGAGAAGCCTTTTTCCGCCACAATGATGTGCGCCGACGCGGCGTATTCTCCCTATATGCCGGATTTTTTTATATGGCCTTACCTTAAAGGTTCAGTGGGGTTTTTCATGGTAAAGAGCCTAAAGCAGGCTTCCGGAGGCGGCTCCGAGGAATTTGAAGAGACTGCCTTTGGTTTCAGGCTGGGCGGAGGCGCCAATTATATTTTAACAAATGAAATCGGGCTGAACGCCGAGGCGCTTTACAACCAGGTATCGCTGCAGGGCGGGACTACAAATAATTATACATTTTTTACATTTAACGCGGGAATAACCATATTTCTTAAATAATTAAATATAACAGCCCGGGAGGAATCGATGAAAGAAAAAATGAGGCACAGGGACGTAAGAAAACTGATAAAGAAAAACGAGTTCCAGGAATTTTTAATAAATACCAGGGAATATATCCAGTCGCATTCGGAAAATATAGTTATAGGCTCCATAGCGGCGCTTATAATTATAATAGCAATACCGCTGTATATAAACAATAAAAGCGGGAAGGAATTAAAGGCGGCGGAAATAGTCTCCCGGGCGAGTTATTATATGAACCGGCCGGTTTCAGACAGGGAAGACGCGGCGCGAAGGGGGTTTTTTACGTCCGAGGAAGAAAAGTACGATATGGCCACGACGGCGTATATGGAGGCAATACAGGGGTATAAAGGAACAAAAGCCGCCCCTCTGGCTTACCTGGGCCTGGCAAACGCCTATTATTCATGGGGCAAGAACAAAGAGGCCCTTGGTTATTACGAAAGTTTCATCGAAAAATACGAAGGGCACGAGCTTTATCCCGACGCCCTCAACGGGAAAGCTTACAGCCTTTACACGGCAGGGGATTACGAAAAAGCGGCTTCTGTATGGGAGGAGATGATAAAGGAAGGCAGGGCGGGGTATGAGTATTACGACGTAAAGTTAAGGCTCGCGGACGCCCGCCTTAAAAGCGGGGAAAAGAAGAAAGCAAAGGAACTTTACAGGGAAATAATTAAAGAAAAAGAAGGTTCTTACTGGGCAAACGCCGCGGGCGGCAGGTTAAAGAGCGCCGGCCTCTGAGATGTATATAATAGCGGTTGTCGGAGGAAGTTCAGTAAAAAAAAACGTTTACGAGACTGCCCGCAAAGCCGGGGAGGAGATAGCGGGGAAAAAAGCGGTGCTTTTATGCGGAGGGCTTTCCGGCGTCATGGAAGCGGCCTGCAGGGGGGCAAAGTCAAAAGGAGGGGTTACCATAGGTATCCTCCCGGGCAAAAATAAAAGCGCGGCAAATAAATATGTCGATTATGCCGTAGCGACGGGTATGGGAGAGGCAAGGAACGCCGTAATAATAAATACGGCTGACGGCGTGGTGGCCATAGACGGCAAAGAGGGTACTTTATCGGAAATAGCCTTTGCGCTTAAGCAGAAAAAACCCATAGCAGGAGTGGAAACTTACGATATAGAGGGAATGATAAAAAAAGAAAATCCGGGTGAAGCGGTGAGGCAGGTCATCAAGACATTAAGGGAAAAGGGCGGCTGAAATGGCGTACAGGCTCAAAAAAGAGGTATTGTTTTTCCTGGCGGTTTTATTAATATTTCCCGCGGCCGGGGCGGAGGCGGTTGAGATTTCCATCTGGAACATGCCTCCGGAGGCTGATAAAAACCGCAGGGTGATATGGGAAGAGACCGTGGAAAAATTCCAGACAAGGTACCCGTCGGTAAAGGTGAACGGCATATCCAGGGAATATAAACCGCAGGAGTTTGTCAGCGTTATGGCCAGCGGAAAAGGGCCGGATATAGTCAGGATCCCGGTGACAGCGATACCCGCCATGGCAAAATACGGCTTTTTGGCGAAACTTAATTTTTTCGTGGAAAAATGGATGCAGAAGGATTACATGCCCGATATAATGTGGAAGGGGGTGGAGATTAAAGGGGATGTCTACGGCATACCTTATGATTCTTTTTTCACAACCCTGTTTTACAGGAAATCCATATTTAAAGAGTGCGGAATAAAATCCCCTCCCCGCGACTGGGAAGAACTCGCTGTATACGCGCGGAAGGTCAGCCGCGAAAAAGAAGGCGTATGGGGAATAGCCCTGGCTCCGTCTATGTTCAATTTTATCGATTTTATATGGCAGGCGGGCGGAGATGTATACGGCAGCGGGGGGCTCGAGCTCAATAACCCCGGCGTACTCAGGGCGCTTCATTTCTGGCGTGACCTTAAGTGGAAATACGGCGTAATGCCCCCGGGAAACATATATTATGATAATGACATAGAACAGCTTTTTTCCTCAGGTAAAATCGCCATGATGACGGGCGTGGCGGACAGGCTGCCGGTGATGAAAAGGAGGTACGGCCTGGATATAAAGGACGTTGAGATAGTTCCGCTTCCCGCGGGGCCTGAAGGAATAAAGGCCTGGCACGCGGGCGGGGAAGTTTTTATTATGAATTCAGATATGCCCGACATAAAGAAAAAGTACGCGTGGAGCTATATAGAGTACGTCCTTTCGCCGCCGTACCAGCTCTGGAAATGGGTCAGGATGAACCAGCTCAGGAAAAAAATAGGAATGGTAATATTTCCGGGAGATTTTTCCAGCGCGACAAACCTTATTAATATGAAAGAGTTCGAGAATGTAAAGGGGCTGCTTGCTTTCGCGCAGACCGAGCCGACATTTTACAAATGGCCCATGATTAAAGAGGATTTCAACAGGTATGTCCTGGAAAAGATTTTCAGCGAAAAAAACGCGGATATAGAAAAAACTCTTTATGAATTTTCCGAGTGGATAGAAGAGGAGTATTATGGCCGATAATATTTTTAACAGGGTGGGGAGCGACCTGTCCGACAACGCCATAAGAGGAATGGTCGACGAGGAGATAGAGGGCCACAGAAAGGAAGAGACCGTACTTCCCAAAATTAAACTTAAGCTGCCGCCGGCCGAGCCTACGGTTAAGGTTAAGAAAAAACCGCCCGCGAAACCCGGCGCCGGAGAAAAGGAAGGCCCCGCGGCTAAGCCAAAACCCGGCGAGTCGGTTTTCGATGTTTTGGGCGCGGATAAATTAGCAGAAGATAAAAAAGAGCAGGAACCTCCGGTTAAGGTACCCCCCGCGAAAAAGCCCGGCATTAAACTTCCTGATTCCCTTACGCCCTCGCAGGCAATGAGGAAAAGGTACAGGTACCGGCGTTACGGTATGCCGCTGAGATTAAAGGTGCCAAAGAGGGAACCTACTCCCGCCCCGGAGGTAAAAAGGGAGGACCTTAAAAAAATAAGATGGGACAGGGTGAAAAAATATTTTCTGGGCGGGGAGCTTTTAATCCCGGCGCTTTTTGTGTTTATGTTTTTCAGCTGGTTCCCCATAATAAAGACTTTTATGATAAGCATGAATGAGTATTCCTCAATCAATACAGCCGCGTTTGTAGGGGCCCAAAATTTCATTGAAATCGCTACCGACATAAAATTCTGGGAAGCATTTTTTCATTCGCTTTCGCTTTCAGCCATAGTCATACTGCTCGGGACATGGCTGCCTTTTTTCCTTGCGCTTTATGTGTATGAAATGAGAACAGGATCCAATATGCTGAAAATTCTGTATTTCATACCTTTTTTAATACCCGCCGTGCCCGCCGCCATATTGTGGAAATGGATGTATAATCAGGGATTTGGAATTATAAATGGTTTTTTATCCGCTGTCTTGCCCGTGGACGTTCACATAGGGTGGCTCACGGACACGCGCCTCGCGCTTTTATCGATTGCGATTGTTTTTATATGGAAAAATACGGGATGGGCCATGCTTATTTACATGGCGGGTATACAGAACATCCCTAAAACATTGTTCGAGGACGCTTCGCTAAACGGGGGCTCTGTATGGGTAAAAATAAGGCACGTTGTTTTTCCGGTTTTAAAGCCGGTTATAATGGCGGTGGTTTTTATACAGGTTATAAGCGGCATGCAGGTCTTTACCGAGGTGTACATCATGACCAACGGGGGGCCTCAGGGCGGCTCCGAAGTCATAGCGACATATATGTATAAAAAAGCGTTCCTTTACATGGATATAGGTTACGCTTCCGGCGTGGCGGTGTTTTTCCTTTTTATACTGGTCTCTATTACCCTTTTTCGCATGAGCTTAGCGTCGAGGAGGGGCTGATATGGCGAAAAAACATCCGGTTGAAACACGGTATATTTTTCCGGAATATGAACTGAAAAACAAAAAAACCAGGTTTATCTACAGGCTGTGGGGCTTATTTGCTGTCGGCGGCGCGGTGCTGGCAACCATACCCTTTATATGGATGCTGATAACATCGGTTACACCGGTAAAACTTATATTCGCGCCTGTTGGTGACGTGTTTAAAAATCTGAGTTTTAATACCGAGTATTATAAGCAGGCCTGGGAGATAACGCCTTTCGCGGCCTATTTTAAGAACAGCATGATAGTTGCGGTGTCTGTAGTGGCGGGGCAGATATTTATAAGCTCGATGGCGGCGTATTCGCTTTCAAAGCTGAGGCCGCCTTATTACCAGGCGGTGATGATCCTGTTTATTGCCACGATAATGATACCTTTCGAGACAATAGCTATACCGCTTTACCTTTTTATGAGGGATTTTTCACTGGGCGGGTTTATGAATACAAACCTTGTAAATACCTACTGGGCGCTTATACTGCCCGGCATAGCCAACGCCTTCAATATTTTTATCTTTAAAAGTTATTTTGACAAGCTGCCGGACGATTTTATAGAGGCGGCCAGGGTCGACGGGTATTCCGAGGCCGGGATATTTTTTAAAATAATCCTGCCCGTTTCAAAGCCCATACTCGTGGTGCTTTCCGTTTTGAACTTTGTGGCCATCTGGAACTCGTTTTTCTGGCCTCTTATTATAATAAATGAGCCGGAAATGTATACCCTGATGCTGGGTATTTACAAGATAATAGAAAACGGGCAGCCCTGGAACGTGGTCATGGCGGCGGTGGCCATATCCATGGTGCCGACCATTTTGCTTTACATCATATTTCAGCGCCAGGTAATGAGGGG
>CAZHOD010000133.1:0-5576 GCA_964534075.1 uncultured Spirochaetia bacterium | reverse complement strand
TAGGCGTTGCCCATTCCGGCGCCGGCCGCGCCGGCGTTTATATTAAGGTACTGGCCGGATACCGCGGAAACTTTGTCAAAATTCTGGTATTCTGCCTGCCCGTAAGAAAAAGAACAAAAAGCAGCGAGTAACGCGGCCGATATAATTATTTTTTTCATTTTTCCCTCCTTATTTTATAACAGAGAATTTTCTGTATTTATGGATATCCTCGGTGCCGTCAGCATAGCGGACGGTTATTTTATATAAATATATTCCCCGGGCCAGTTTGCTTATGTCAAACATTGTGTAACCATTGGGGTAATCGTCTGTTATCCGCGCCACAAAATCGCCGTTTACCGCGTGTATTGTTATTATTGCCCTTTCCGCGGTTTTGCTGTCTGTTATGGGATATGCAACGCCCATATCATCCCTGTACGCGGCAGGGTTGGGATAGGCGTATACCGTGGGCTGCGGTGTGGGTGTGTCGGTGAAAGTCGGCGTTATTGTCGCGGTGGGGGTTATTGTGGGAGAAGCTGTATTCGTGGGTGTAATTGTGTGGGTCGGGGTGATTGTCGGCGAAAAAGTGGGGGAGCCGGTATTTGTAATAGTCGGCGTTATTGTATTTGTCGTTGTCTCAGTGCACGTTGGGGTTACGGTCTCCGTGGCAAAAACAAATGGCGCCGCGGCCGCGAAAATAAAAATAAAAACAAATGTTTTTTTGATATTCATATATTTAACCTCCGTCAGGGTTTTTCAATTGCGTGTTATCGCTGTAAATTAATAAAGATTTTACTCTAATAAGATTTAAAGTCAAGGGAAAAACACCAAAAAGCGTAAAAAGCGTAACCCTTCAGTTATGGTAGGGGTATTATGGCTTTTGTAACCGCAGCCTTTATGGCTGCGTGCCTTTAACTACCGCAACCTGAAAGGTTGCGCCTACAAAGACCGAAATGCGCCACCATAACTGAGGCGTTACCAAAAAACAGGGAACTTTTAAAGAAAAATGTGCTACAATAACCGCCTGGTTTCTGATTAAAAGGAAGATGGAGGATTTATGTTTGAAAATCTGGCAATTATAGGGCTGATTCTTTTTCTCGCTGTAATAGGAGGGCGCGCAGCCGCTTTTTTCAAGCTCCCCATGGTAACGGGATATATACTTATAGGTATAATATTGGGCAAGTCATATTTAGGTATAATAGATGACCGGGTATCGGGCGAGCTGCAGATACTGGCGGACATAGCGATTGGTTTTATTATATTCAGCATAGGCGGCATATTCCACCTTGCCAGGCTCAGAAAAAGATGGAAAAAAATGCTCACGCTGTCGCTCTCCGAATCTTTCATGACTTTCGGGCTGGTTTTTGTTTTTTGTTTTATTTATTCGTTTTTTTCGCCCCTGAATTTCATGGCTGTTGTTTTTATTTCCATAATAGCCATTTCGACAGCGCCGGCGGCCACTGTCATGGTACTAAGGGAATATGACTCCGAGGGCCCGGTCACGGATTACCTTTACTCCCTGCTCGGGATAAATAATTTTATTTCAATATTCCTTTTTTCTGTCGCTTCTATGATTTTTATTATATTTACCCACGGTAAAGTGCAGACAACATTTGAGTGGATGCCGGTTTACTTCCAGCCCTTGTGGATGATACTGGGGTCAATTGCCGCCGGGATTGCCCTGGGATTTATTCTCGCGTACCTGGAGCATTATGAAAAAGACTCCAACCAGATACTTATTTACGTGCTGGCGGCTATATTAATATCCATAGTCGCGGCTGAAAAATACGACCTTTCTTTCCTGATAATATGCCTTTTTATGGGAATTACTGTTATAAATGTTACGTCAAAAAGCGAGTCCATGTTCGAAATCCTTAAGAATTCGGACCCGCCTTTGTACGCCATATTTTTTGTGCTTGCAGGGGCAAAATTCAATATTAATATAATCGGCGGTATAGGCGTGCTGGGGATAGGGTACCTTTTTGTAAGGGCAGGGGGAAAAATGCTCGGGATATTTTTGGCGGCGAGAAAAGTCAATGAAAAGGACGCGGTAAAAAAATACCTGGGGCTGGCCCTGCTTCCCCAGGCGGGCCTGGCAATATCAATAGCTACCATAGTCGCGAACGAATACGGGGAAATGGGAGGGGCGATACTTACGCTTGTGATCGCCACATCGATTATTTACGAGACATTAGGGCCCATTTTTACAAAAGTATCTGTGTTCAGGGCGGGCGAGGTAAAGGCGAGTTTTTTTGTAAATATAAATTCAATTTCAAATTTCGGGGCAAAATCAAAGTCATTCCTGCACCACCTCAGCAACAGGGCGTATCTTTTACTGGGTTTAAAGGAAGTCAGCAGGGCGCGGAAAGTTAAAGACGAGATGATAACCGAAATGGATATACTCAGGGAAAAGACCCCGTATAAAATGATCGTGAATTTTCTTCAGCGGGCGCCTTATAATTACCTGCCTGTTGTTGACAGTGAACACAGGTACGCGGGCGTGGTAACCAGCGAGACAATCAAAGGGCTTGTCCTTAATAGTGATTTGAACAGGCTGGTGGTGGCGAGGGACGTCGCGGACAGGAACCTTGTTCCGGTCGTTTATCCGGATGACCTTTTAATAGAAACTTTCGATAAGTTCGGCGGAAAATTCATAAGCTACCTCGTGGTGCTGGACAACCGGGCGTCGCGGAAGGTTGTGGGCATACTTGACAAGACGGATGTTATAGCCATATGCGGTAGGATAAGAGAGAAAAAGGAAAACCGGCAGGAAGGGGAACCCGGAAACCGCCCTTTTTGATTTACGGTTTGCATTTTGGCAGCCCTTCTGCTATTATATTTTTCACGTATAATTTTACATATAATACGGAAATGTTATAAAAATACGGAGGTTTTTGATGAAAAGAAATATAATATTTATTTTAATTACGCTGTTTATATTTTCCGGTTCTTTCGCGGCGCAGAAGAAAAAAGACTACGAGGCGCTCAAGCCGTTAATGGAAGTTTATTCCATAATTAAAAATTCTTATGTTGACGAGGAAAAAACGGCTCCAAAGGAACTTGTGGAAGCCGCTATAAAGGGGATGGTAGGCCATATAGACCCTTTTTCCCAGTACCTGGACCCGCAGGCGTACAAGGACATGACAGAGGACACAAAAGCCGAGTTTGGCGGCCTTGGAATAGAAATATCCATCAGGGACGGACAGCTCACCGTAGTGGCTCCCATAGAGGATACTCCGGCGTATGACGCGGGGATTAAGGCCGGGGATAAAATAATGGCAATCGAGGGCGAGTCCACAAAAGGGATAGATATAATGGACGCGGTGCATAAACTCAGGGGAAAACCCGGCACAGATGTGACTATTTCGGTGCAGAGAGGGCATGATCCGGAATGGAAGGATTATACAATAACGCGCGCGATTATAAAAATCAAAACAGCGCGGCATTATGTTCTCGGCGACGTGGGTTATATAAGAATAAATGAGTTTATGGGCGACGCGGCGGGCGCTGTTAAAAAGGCGCTGGATTCTTTCGAAAAAGAGAAAATAGATAAGTTAATAATCGATTTGCGCAACAACCCGGGAGGGCTCCTTAACCAGTCTGTCAGGGTGGCGGACCTTTTTCTCCCGAAAGGGGATGTTGTGGTTACCACAGAGGGAAGGATAAAGGAACAAGCGATGAAATTTAAATCGGAAAGCAGGCCGGAATTTAAGGGAAACATAGTTGTAATGGTAAACAAAGGCTCCGCTTCGGCATCGGAAATTCTGGCCGGGGCGATCAGGGACAATGACAGAGGGGTCCTTATCGGCGAAAAAACTTTTGGAAAAGGGTCGGTGCAGACAATAATTCCGCTTTCGGACAAATCGGCGTTAAGGCTCACTACCGCGCAGTATTTCACTCCCTCCGGCGGCAAAATACACGGCCTCGGCATCAAGCCGGATATAGTGCTGGAGGAACCGGTACCAACGGATTTCAGCGCCGGGCTTTACGATGAAAATTATTTCGGGGAATTCGCGGCTGTTTACCTGGAAAGGCACCCAAAAGGGATAAAAAAGGACAACGGGGACGGGAAAAGCGTCGAGGTTTCCGAGTCGGATATAAAGGTATTTTTTAAGAAAAAGCCGGACGATGAGCTGCTGGACGATTTTAAAAAATGGATAAAGTCAAAGGACGTGGAGATAAAAATACAGGACCTGGCGCGGGACAGGGAAACAATACTGAAATGGATAAAGACCGAAATAGCCAGGAAAATCAAAGGAAGGGCAGAGGCCAGGAGGGCATCTATAGAAAACGATGTCCAGATTAGGCGGGCTATTAATGTTCTTAATACAATTTCAAGGCTGACAGAAAACTAAATGAAAAAGTTCTTTTTTGTCCTGGCGCTGGCCGCTGCCGCGGCGGCGGGCTATTTTTATTATACGGAATATTACATCCCGGAACTGAAAAAATCATCCCGGGCAATAAATTCCGAAATAGAAAAAATTCTTGTGGAGGATATACTTTTAGACCCCGTTCTTATAGTTGATATAAGGCGCGGAAAAAAATTTGAATGTACGGCCCGGATGCCCCTGCGTTTTACACCCCGGGATATTGAAAGAATATTCAAAAAATACGCCCTGTCAAAAAAAGGCCTTAATGTAAATGTCAAAAAAATCAGAATAGGCAGCTCCAGGGGGGCGCTTGTAATTTTCAAAATAAAAAACAGGGCTATCGCGAAACTGAGGCTGGCCAGGAATACGCGGCCAAAAATTGCCGTTATACTCGATGACTGGGGATACAACAAAAAATCCCACCGGTTCGTGTCCGCGATCAAACAGCCGTTTACCATGGCTGTGCTTCCGAACCTGCCTTACTCAAAAAAGGCGGCCGCTCTTGGTAAAAAATATAAAAAAGAAATAATCCTTCATTTACCCATGGAACCAAGCAGGAATCTGCCGCTTGAAAAAAACACCATAAAAATGTCCATGCCTTTCGATACAATACGCTACATAACCCGCCGGCATATAGAGGCGCTGCCGGGCGCTGCCGGAGTTAATAATCATCAGGGCTCGCTTGTCACCGGCGACAGGGAGGTAATGAAAGTAATACTCGAAGTGATAGCCGCGGAGAATATGTTTTTTATAGACAGCTGGACAAACCGGGAATCCGTGGCGTATGAAACCGCGAAAAAAGCGGGCATTCCCTCCAACAGGAGAAATATTTTTGTGGATAATATAAAAGATATGAATTATAACAGGCTCCAGCTCGATAAGCTCAAAAAACTGGCCAAATCACGCGGATATGCCATAGGAATAGGGCATGATAATCCCGTTACCCTGAAAGCGCTGGAAAAAAATATGCCGAAAATTGAAAGTGAAGGTTTTGAGTTCGTATACGCGGCTGAAGTGGCCTTTTAGCCGGGCAGCCGCGCGGGTAAGCAGATAAAAAAATACACGGTTATTGGATATTGGCCGGCAGGTTATTGGTTCAGGAGGGCCCTTATGTATGTTTTAGGTATTGAAACGTCATGTGACGAAACGTCCGCGGCGGTACTTGACGACAGTAAAATTATATCCAATATAATTTTTTCACAAATAAAGGCGCACAGGGATTACGGCGGT
>CAZHOD010000132.1:0-5586 GCA_964534075.1 uncultured Spirochaetia bacterium | reverse complement strand
AAAACAGGTTCGCTAATGTCCCGGTTATCAGCATCTCAAGCATTGAGGGAGCTGTTAAAAATCCCGGATCACTCCGCGACAATGTAAATAAATGGGCAAAAAAAGGCTACTTAATCAGGCTGAAAAACAACCTGTATACTTTTAATGGGAACGACAGGAAAACAGGGGTTTCCGGGGAGTTTATTGCCAATTATATTTACAGCCCGTCATATGTAAGCCTTGAGTATGCCATGTATTACTACGGAATGATTCCTGAGACGGTTTACCAGGTGACTTCAGTAACAACACAAAAAACAGCGGAATTTAAGAACGGGCTGGGTGTTTTTTCGTATTCAAACCTGAATAGCAGGCTGTTTTTCGGATACGAAGCAAAAAAAGATGAAAATAACATGCAGGTAATTTTTGCGGAACCGGAAAAAGCGCTGCTTGATTTTACATATCTCAGGCTGTGCAGGCGCAAAGGGAAAAAGGACGCTGCCGGGTTTACCCTGGAAAACAGGATCCAGAATTTGAGGCTTCTGGATAAAAAAAAGTTTAAAAAATACCTGGAAAAATTCCCGGAAAGAAACAGGGAATACCTCGCAGCGGTATATAAAAGGGGGGAAAAATGAAAGAACTTCTCGCATACGGCATTGAAAAACAGGCACCGGCAGAACAAAAGGTGAACCTGCTCAGGGAAAACCTGCAGGTAATTATGTTGAAGTATCTTTCGGACAGGGGAGCATTCAGGAAAATCTCATTCGTGGGCGGTACAGCCCTGAGGATTATTCACGGCCTTAACAGGTTTTCCGAGGACCTTGATTTTTCGCTGGTCAGGGCAAAGGGGTTTGATTTTGAAAAAATTGCGAAAGGGATTGAAAAGGATCTTAAAAACGCCGGTATTCCCGGGCCTGTAAAATACGGAGGCAAAGGAGCTGTGCGGTTCGCGCTGTTTAAGTTTCCGGGACTGCTTTCAGAATTCGGCGTTTCACCGCTTGCCGCGGAGAACCTGAGGGTTAAAATTGAAATTGACATGAACCCTCCTTCAGGCTGGGAAAACGAGACAACGCTGGTAAACAGGTTCTATATCTTTCAGCTTAACGCCTACAATATTGCTTCGTTGTTTTCGGGAAAACTGCATGCCTGCCTTTACAGGACATATGCAAAAGCCAGGGATTATTATGACCTGATGTGGTACTTATCAAAAAAAACAGAACCTAATTACAGGATGCTAAGCAGCGCGGCAGGCCAGACAGAGAAAAAGAAAGTTAAAATTGACAGGGATATTCTTTCCGGTATGCTTTTAAAGAAGCTTAAAAGCGTGGATTTTAAGGCTGTAAAAAAGGATGTCTCAAAATTTTTAATTAATCCCTCAGAAGCGGAACTTTTAAGCTTTGAAATATTTAAAAAACTGGTTAGCGGATTATAACCCCGTGTGCCCGTAAACAATAGTACAGGGCCTCCTCTGAAAGAAAGTGACAGGTAAAAAGCACCAACTGGGTTTACCCTAAACCCCGCCGGGAATCCATAATAATTAATTTTCTTCCGCACTCCTCCCGCATCTCTAACTCCCGGCTGGTACACACCTTCGCACTTCCTTTTTTGCTAAAGCTTCAGATGACAAGTCATGCTCCGGCGCGCAGGCCTGGTACAAACCGGGAGTTACTTTGACCATACCCTTTTTTTGAAAAGTCCACAGCATTGAATACATTATCGTGAAAAAATATAACTTGACTTTTAAAATACAGGATAATATAATATCCATAAAAGGAGAATATTTGAATAATGGATAATATATTATCCTTTAAAGGTGTAATAGACGGCAATAATCCGGGGGATATGCTTAAGGGCATTTCTGTACGGGTGCGCGCGCGCAGGCTTGAAAGGAACCTTACGCAGGCTGCTTTGGCTGCGCGTTCGGGTGTCAGCCTTGGCACTCTTAAGCGTTTTGAGCATACAGGGGAGATATCTTTAAAACATCTTTTAATGCTTGCTGTAGTTCTTGACTGCACGGATAATTTCAGCATTTTGTTTACTGAACGAAAATACAGAACTTTTGATGAGGCGGTTGCTCCTGTTGTAAAGGAAAAAAAACGGGGCAGGATAAATGATTAAGCATAAGAACGTTCTTGAAGTCAGGGTGGACGGAAAAAAAGCAGGGAGACTTGGCCTGGACAGGGACGGGCTTGCGGTTTTTGAGTATTTTACTGAATTTATTCATGATGGTTTTTCCCTTTCACCTTTTTTTCTTCCTCTGCAGCCCGGGGTTTTTGTCTCAAAACGGGATCCTTTCGGCGGCATGTTCGGCGTGTTCAGCGGCAGCCTGCCTGATGGATGGGGCAGGCTCTTAATAGACAGGCTGCTTTCAGAAAAAGGCGTGGATGTTTCATCGCTCAGCGAGCTTGACAGGCTTTCAATAACAGGCGCAAACGGCATGGGCGCTTTGGAATATTTTCCTGAATCAGCAATAACTGTTGGTTCTTCAAAGGCAGATGTTGAAAAACTTGCCGCGGAAGTGAAAAAAGTTCTTGGAGAAAAGAAAAATGCTGATTACAATCTGCTCGTAAAACGTGAAGGTTCATCAGGCGGGGCAAGGCCAAAAGCCATAGTGCGCGAAGACGGGGCTGAGTGGATAGTGAAGTTCCCGAATTCAAATGACCGCGATGACATATGCAGGGTTGAGTACGAGTACTCGCTTGCGGCAAAAAAATGCGGCATTGAAATGCCTGAGACAAAACTTTTTAACGGAAAATATTACGGGATAAAAAGGTTTGACAGGGGCAAAAATAATAAAATTCACATGATAAGCGCGGCAGCGCTTTTAAATGCGGATTTCAGGATACCGTCGCTTGATTATACTGATATCATGAAAGCAGCAATGGCGCTGACAAAAGACATCAAAGAGGCGGAAAAAATTTTCAGGCTGATGGTTTTTAATGTAATATCAAAGAACAGAGATGATCATGCAAAGAACTTTTCATTTGTTTTTAAGAACAGCAGGTGGCAGGCGTCGCCCGCGTACGACCTGGTGCGCAGCAGCGGCTTTAACGGGCAGCACATAACAACTGCCGCAGGCAGCGGCCTGCCCGGCAAAAAGGAAATATTTATGGCCGGAGAAAAAGCAGGGCTGGATAAAAGAAAAATGACCGGTATATTTGATGAGGTTTCAGACAACATAGAAGTTATTAAAAAGTATTATGCGTAATGCGCATGAATATATACAGTAAATTTTAAAGCATAAAGGCTGACGTTTAATACGAGTAATATAATAGAAAGGAGGATCTTATCATGAACAATAAACCCGGCCGTAATGATCCGTGCCCGTGTGGCAGCGGTAAAAAGTATAAGAACTGCTGTCTTGGCAGGGATGCTGCTGAAAGACGCAGAAAGGAATTTGATAAAGAGTTTGAAGAAAATATGACAGGAACCATGCTGGATGAGTACATGATGTTGATGCGGGGGCTTATGATGTTCCTGCGGAAAGAGATGCAGTTTGGCCAGGACAGCGGTGAGCTGAAAAAAGCACAGAATCACTTTGACGCGCATTTCAGGCCTGACCGCCCGGGCGGGGTGCCCGGGACATATGAGAGCAACTGGCTGATGTTTGATCTCCGTTACGGAAAAACGCAGGAAACAACAGCTGAAAGATTTATGAAATCTGAATTTTATAAAGGGCTGCGGGATCCCGGTCCTGAATGCATAAAAATCATGTCGAAATCCCACCTTGCTTTTTATAAAGTGCTGTCGGTTGCTGAAAAATCTGCGATATTTGAAGATATATATCTTGAAGACGGAAAGATTTTTATTAATCTTTTAGACGGAGAGTTTGTCAATGAAATGCGTCCCGGACAGATATGGTTCACCAGATTGTACGGGACGTATGAAGAATCATTCATGGCATCAAAACCATATTTTTTTATGAAAGAAGAAACTGTAAAACTGAGGAAAAATCTTGATATTTTGATTGAACAGTTTGATATAAAGTTTCCGGGCAGCACATATGACAAAGAAGAAAAATACAGGCGCATGATGAAAGAAACGGTTACGTTCTGGTCAGATTACATGACCCGAGGAGAAAACCCGCATTAGACGCGAGACTTGCGCTGATTGTGCCCTGCAGCTTTGTTGTCAGATGCCGGGAATTAATTTTGGAATTTGTATTTGAAATTAAGCATTATGCATTTAGCATTTTGCATTAAAATATAGAGGGGGAACAAGATGGCGCCAATTACAGTATTAAAAGAAACATTCGGGTATGAGGCTTTCAGGCCCGGGCAGAAAGAGCTTATTGACAATATGCTTGCCGGAAGGGATTCTATAGGAATAATGCCTACAGGCGCGGGAAAGTCCATTACTTTTCAGATACCCGCGCGTCTTATGAACGGGACCGTTCTGGTTATTTCTCCGCTTATTTCGCTTATGAAGGACCAGGTTGACGCTCTCAATCAATACGGTTTCAGGGCCGTATTTATTAATTCAAGCCTTGACTCTGCCGAAAAGGCGCAGAGGCTGTTAAAATTCAAAAACGGAGAATATGAACTGGTGTATATGGCTCCTGAAGCGCTGGATGCGGGTATGGGAGAGCTTCTTGAAAATTATCCCATTGCAATGGTAGTGGTTGATGAGGCGCATTGCATCAGCCATTGGGGGCATGATTTCCGTCCTGCTTACCGCAGGCTTGCGGGCCTTAAAAAAAGGCTCGGAAATATTCCGGTTCTTGCCCTGACCGCAACCGCGACTTCGCGTGTTGTTGAGGATATAGGGCGGCAGCTGGGAATGGAATCTCCGGATGTATACAGAGGGTCGTTTTACAGGCCGAATCTGAAAATCGCTTTCCAGAAAAAAGGCAAAGGCGTGGATGCGAGGCGGTTTGCGCTGCAATATGCCCGATCGCATAAAGGGCAAAGCGGCATTGTATACTTCTGGAGCAGAAAGCGCGTGGAAGGGTTTGCGGAATATCTGCGGAAAAACGGAATAAAGGCAGTCTCTTACCACGCGGGACTGACTGCCGCGCAGCGTGAAAAACACCAGGATATGTTTCTGAATGACGATGTTGACGTGGTTGCGGCAACAATTGCTTTTGGCATGGGCATCAACAAATCAAACGTGCGCTATATAATACACGCGGATATGCCCAAAACAACTGAAGGGTTTTACCAGGAAATAGGCCGGGCCGGCCGGGACGGCCTGGACAGCGACTGCATAATGTTCTATTCGTGGGCGGATGTAATGAATTATGATTTTTTTCTGAAGGATATGGAAGACGAAAATGTAAAAGAAAAATTCAGGCAGAAAACAAAAGATATGTTTCGTATGGCGGAAAGAAATACATGCAGGCACAGGGAAGTGGTAAGGTATTTTGGAGAAAAGATGAATGACTGCGGAGCCTCGTGCGATAAATGCAGAGAAATAGAGGTTGAGGAGCTTATAGGAAAGCCTGTAATGAATATAAATGAAACAGGCGCTTTGCGGGATGTAAAGCGCGCACTGAATACGGATGAAAAAGGCGGTTTGAAAGAAAGTTTTGACGAGGCGCTCTTTGGGGAGCTGAAGGTATTGAGAAGAAAAATGGCGAAGGAACAGGGCCTGCCGCCGTATATAATTTTC
>CAZHOD010000131.1:0-5645 GCA_964534075.1 uncultured Spirochaetia bacterium | reverse complement strand
GGGCATAGACGTGGGCACGAGGCCCGATTGTATCGACGCTGAGAAGCTCGCGCTTCTTGATTCTTATGTTAAGGACGGTTTTGAGGCCTGGATTGAATACGGACTGCAGTCCGCGAATGACAGGACGCTCAAAAAAATCAACAGGGGCCATTCGGCGGCTGACTGGAAAAAAGCTGTTTGCGAGACAAAAAAAACATCGGTTAAGCCTATCGCCCATATAATAACCGGCCTGCCGGGCGAGGATGAAAATGATTATATGAAAACGGCGGAAGCAGTGGCAAAAGCGGGGGTTTTCGGCCTTAAAATACACCCCCTGTATATAATGGAAGAAACGCCCCTGGCAGAGGCATATAAAAAAGGAAAATTCGAACTTTTGGGGCCGGGTGAATATGCGCGGGTTTTATGTGATATTATTGAAAGAATGCCGGAAGATGTGGTCATAATGAGGTTTACGGCCGAAGGCAGGGAAGATAAGCTCATAGCCCCAAAATACTGTGTACCCGCTTATAAAAATAAAATCAGGCGGATGCTTGTGGAAGAATTTGAGCGAAGGGGTACATGGCAGGGAAGCAGAATAAAGTTTAAAACTTAAAATTAAAAGTTTAAAATTAAAACAGAAAAAAATAAGGCATGAGGTGAAATTAAAGCAAAAAGTAAAGAGTAAAAACAAAACTTACGCAGGCGTAAAGCCTGCGGTTACAGGTATTTGTAGCCGCATCCTTTATGGGTGCGAAGTTTAAAGAAGTGCTTGCAGCTCCGTGACAAAAATGCAAAATGTAAACTTAAAACTGAAAGTTTAAAATCAGAGCAAAAACAAAGCCCTCGCAGGCATGAAGCCTGCGGTTACAGGTATTTGTAGCCGCATCCTTTATGGGTGCGAGGTTTAAAGAAGTAATTGCAGCTCCGTGACAAAAATGCAAAATGTAAACTTAAAACTGAAAGTTTAAAATCAGAGCAAAAACAAAGCCCTCGCAGGCATGAAGCCTGCGGTTACAGGTATTTGTAGCCGCACCCTTTATGGGGGCGAAGTTTAAGGATGTATGGGCAGATCCGTGACAAAAACGCAGATACCGGACAAACACACAGGTTTGTCCCTGCAAAAGAACGATTTTTATATTTGAAATCGTTTTTATTTGGAATCTGCAATATGGAATCAATCAGGAGGTTTTATGGAAGCAATAAGTTTGGTGTCAGGTTTTGCCCGGGGGCTCCCTCTCATCGCGCTTTTGCTTTTTACCGGCGTTTACCTTACGTTTAAATACGGTTTCATACAGATACGCGGGCTCGCGCACGGCTTCGCGCTTTTAGGCGGTAAATACGCGGACAAAAAAGCAAAGGGCCACCTTACCTATTTTCAGTCCATGTCAACCGCTCTTTCCGGCACAATAGGGACGGGAAACATAGCCGGGGTTGCCACAGCGATTTATTTCGGCGGCCCGGGCGCGATTTTCTGGATGTGGGTCACCGCGGTTTTCGGGATGGCCATAAAATTTTCTTCAGCCACGCTTGCCGTGCTTTTCAGGGATGAAAGCGGAAAAGAGATAAAAGGCGGGCCCATGTATTACATAGAGCATGGTTTCAGGAGGGCCTTTGGAATGGAGATGAAATGGCTGGCAGTATTTTTCGCTTTTGCGACGGCGGTGGCGGCGTTTGGCATAGGCAATATGGTACAGGCAAATTCCGTTGCTGATGTTCTCGCGGGGCTCTTTGCCGGCCGCGGCCCTTATGTGGCCTTTATATTAAAAGCGGCCGCCGCGCTTGTAATCGCTTTTTTAGCCGGGCTGGTAATAATAGGAGGAATAAAAAGGATAGGGCACGTGGCAGCGGTTATAGTGCCGTTTATGAGCCTGCTTTACCTTATCGGGGGTATATCAATACTGATTATGAATGTGGGTGAGGTGCCGTACGCTTTTTCCAGAATAATTACCGCCGCGTTCAGCGGCGAGGCGGCTAAAGGCGCGCTTTTCGGGACAGCCGTCATGTACACTATACGGATGGGCGTGGCAAGAGGCATATTTTCAAATGAAGCAGGGCTCGGTACCGAGGCAATGGCATATTCGGTATCAAAAACAAAAAATCCCGTAAGGGCGGGGCTCGCGGCTATGGCCGGGCCGGTTATAGACACGTTAATAATCTGCACTATTACAGGGCTCGTTATAATAATATCAAAGGCCCATATTGTAACGGACCTGAACGGCGCTTCGCTTACGGCAGAGGCGTTCTCTTTATTGCTGAATGGTACGGGCAGGCTTATCGTGGCCGCGGGCCTGATATTTTTCGCTTTTTCGACCATTATTGCCTGGTATTATTACGGGGAAAAAGGAATAGAATACCTCGGCGGCCCCCGTTTTGTACCGTATTATAAATTTGTATGGATAGCCCTTATACCCGTGGGAGCCCTGGCCGAACTTAAAGCTGTATGGGAAATATCCGATATTTTCAACGCCCTGATGGCGCTGCCCAACCTTATCGCGCTTTTCTTTCTGGCAAAGGTAGCGGGTAAATTAAAGGATGAATATTTTAAAAATCCGGATAATTTTAAAAGGAATTGATATGACAACAAAATCTTCCACAGCCGAAAAGAGGGCAGCCCTTACAGTCTCGATGCTCAGTGCTTTTATGTCCACTTTTATGGGCTCGTCCATAAACATAGCCCTCCCGCAAATAGGCGGGGAATTTAAAATGGACGCCGTGCTGTTGAGCTGGGTCGCTACTTCCTATATTCTCGCTTCCGCTGTTTTTATGATTCCCGCGGGAAGGGCCGGGGATATAACAGGAAGGAAAAAAATATTTCTGTCAGGAGTCACTGTTTTTACGCTGGCTTCATTTTTTACCATTTTCGCCCCGTCAAAAGGATGGCTTATAGCCGCGAGGGTAACGCAGGGCATCGGGGCGCCCATGATTTTCGCGTCATCCAACGCCATACTCGTTTCAGTGTTCCCTAAAAAGGAAAGAGGAAAAGCTCTGGGCATAGCCGTTGCCGCGGTTTATGCCGGGCTGACAACAGGGCCGCTTATAGGAGGGGTCCTTACCACGCAGTTCGGGTGGAGGGCCATATTCTGGGCCACAATACCCGCGGGCGTCATCATAATTCTTACAGCCCTCTGGAAGTTAAAGGGCGAATGGGCAGAGGCAAAAGGAGAAAAATTCGATTTTGCGGGGGCTTTTGTTTTCGGCGCGGGCCTTGTGGGCCTGATATACGGGCTTTCGGAGCTGCCTTCCCTTAAAGGAGGGGTTACAGCGGGCGCGGGTGTAATAGCGCTTATGATATTCACCGCGATTGAAAAAAAAGCCGGGTACCCGCTTATTGACCTCGATCTTTTTAAAAAAAATAAGGCTTTCGCTTTTTCCAGCCTTGCCGCCTTTATACACTACAGTTCGACATTCGGGATAGTTTTTTTAATGAGCCTTTATTTGCAGTATATTAAGGCGCTGACCCCCCAGGAGGCAGGGCTGGTTATAATGGCCCAGCCGGCTATGATGGCGCTGCTTTCCCCGCTCGCGGGCAGGGTTTCCGACAAAGTAGAGCCGGGGATAGTCGCTTCCGCGGGTATGAGCGTGACAGCCGCGGGGCTTTTTATGCTCGTCAATGTCGGGGAAAATACGTCCGTTGTTTTTATAGCGGCTGTTCTGCTTGGTATTGGCGTAGGCTACGCCTTTTTTTCCTCGCCAAATACCAACGCCATTATGAGCTCGGTGGATAAAAAACACCTGGGCATAGCGTCGGGCATAACAGGCGCGATGCGGATGACAGGGCAGATGACCGGGATCGCGGTATGCATGGTGCTTTTTTCGCTTATAATAGGAAAGGTGGAGGTTACGCCCGAGCATCATGACGGCTTTTTAAAGGCGGTAAAGACTGCTTTTACAATATTCGGATTTTTGTGCGTGACGGGTATTTTCGCCTCCCTGGCCAGGGGAAAGGTGAGGGGGAGGTAGAAAAAACAGCCGGCGGCTTACTGTTTGAAGCCTGATTTTTAATTTTCAGCTTTAAGGTTTCAGTTTATTATGGCGCCAGGATTGTGAAAGGGTGCGCGGGTATAT
Source organism: uncultured Spirochaetia bacterium (assembly GCA_964534075.1). Classification (GTDB taxonomy): domain Bacteria; phylum Oederibacteriota; class PGYV01; order PGYV01; family CAYTNY01; genus CAZHOD01. Next base: position 1,601 of record CAZHOD010000131.1, on the reverse strand, counting down.
TCCTCATCACCCAGAATATTATTATAGCGGCTAAAAGCATCCATATAAAAACGGGTTTTATAAAAGGGGAGGGGAGCCGTTTTCCCCCGAACGCAAGAAAACCGTATGATATAAAGGAATAAATAATAAAAGGAAGCGCGGCCACGGCAAAGGGGTTATATCCGGCCGCTTTTATAAGCTCCCCGTGAAGCAGGCTGTGAAGGGCCCTTAAGGCTCCGCACCCCGGGCAGTAAAAGCCTGTTACAAGATGAAAAACACAGGGGGGGTAGAGGCCTCCTTCAGCGGGCCTGAAATTATAGAGGGTGATAACTGCGGAAATTATCGCCGCAAGAAGGAAGATAAACATTATTTTTTTATCATGTAATAATTGTTTTATTTTCATAAAGGTATTATACTCCGGCGAGCCCGGCGAGTATTCCCAAAAAAGCGCTGATAATTCCTATAATAAACCCGGCCCAGCACCATGTTTTTGCCTGCTGTGAGGCGGCGAGGGCGCCATTGATGTTGCCGGCCGCCAGTTTTCCGTTAACCCGCGCAGCGTATACAATGGCAACTATGCCGAACGGAACGCAGCAGCATATTGTCACGAGTATTGACTGCGCAAGATAATTTGGAACATATCCCGTGGAATGAGTGTTTCCTCCTGTGTATGTATCCAGAGGCCTGCCACATCCGGCGCAGTGAGAATCGCCGGCCATAGTTTTTTTACCGCAGCGCGGGCAGTACAATTATTTACACCGGGAATAAATATTAGTAACCGGCTGCTCCGGCTGCCGCGCCCAGAAGGCCGAGGCCGAAAACAGCTATAATGTAAATGATTATTCCCGCGAGGCCTACGCCAAAAGCAACCCAGCACCAGAGTTTTGCCTTTGCCGATGATTCCTCAGCGCCTTTGATGTCGCCGGCCGCGGCTTTGGAATTGACCTGAGCGGCAAATACAATGGCGACAATACCAAAAGGAAGACAACAAAAAATAGTCACAAGTATTGCCTGCACAAGGTAATTCGGTATTTCTTTTGCCGGTTTAGTTGCCATTAAACACCTCCCTTTGTTTGTTAAATTATATTACCACAGCATACGGGTGAAGTCAAAAAAAACATTAAAAAAACATTAAACGTAAAGATGAAACGCAAATGTATTGGTAACCGCAGCTTCTCATGGTGAAGTTTAAAGTTTAAAGGTGAAAACTGAAAATTAAAAATAAAACAACGGAAATCCGGAAGGGGTTAAAGGGGGTATAAAATCCGCGAATACAAATGCGTTTTTGCAGTGCCGGGTTAACCGACAAAATATAAAGACGTGCAGTGTTGAAGTTTTCTTTACAGTTGTGGGGCCAGTCAGGAATCATTTCTGTAAAGAGAATTGGGTTTTTGCCGGGTATTAAATATCAAGAAAAAAACTTGCATTATTTACCTGAAAGCCATACAATGAAATTATATTTAACGCGGGGGCTGAAATGTATGGCAGAATGAAATGTACAGTAAAAAAACAAAATCTAATTTTTGTCGAAACCTTTATACCCACATCCCCGGGGAGGGCCGGATGAAATTCTACGCTCATTCAAAAGAAGGAAAGGGAAAAGAGAATTGGCAGAAGCTGAA
>CAZHOD010000130.1:0-5651 GCA_964534075.1 uncultured Spirochaetia bacterium | reverse complement strand
AAAAACAAAAAAAAAAAAACAAATTGTTTTCACAATGTGAAACCACAAATTGTAGTGATGATTATCAAAATATATCCCGGATGTTGTATTAAATAGTGTTTTTTTGGCAGATAAGAACAAAAAGAAAATTGATATAATTTAAATATACTTGACAATACTGTTATCAAGTTAGTATACTTAACCTGATATTCGGGAAAATATCTCATATATGATTATTCTATTATTTCGGAGGGAAAAAATGAATAAAGATATCTTTACCCTTACTGTCGGCGATGAGAAGAAAAAAATACAGGAAGAAAGCCGGAAATTGTATACAATAAACGAGGTGGCAAAAATGCTGGGGGTGCACCAGCAGACATTGCGCAACTGGGAAAGGAAAAAGTTAGTAATGCCCTTAAGGGTGGGTTCGCGGAGAATTTATACGGACAAACATATAAATATGTGTAAAAGAATAAGGGAATATTCGGGGAGGGGCGTATCACTAAAAGGGATAAGGGAATTATTTAACAGGATTTAAGGAGATGATTATGCGTGAAGTATTTATTCACGATTCACGATTTTTGATTATCATAGGAGGAATAATGAAAAAGAAAAAAGCAAAAAAGAAAAAGCGGACAAAAAACACTGCTTTTAAGCCGGATAAGAAAAAAAATTTAAAGAAAAAGGGATTAAGAAAATCAAAGATAACTAAACCGAATATCAAGAATTACATGGAAAATATAGTGGGAAAAAATATGGCTATGCAGCTGGCAAAAAGAAAGGATTTATGCCGGTGCGAAAGGTGCAGGCTGGATATTATGGCCTTCGCCCTGAACCACCTGCCTCCAAAATACGTAGTGACAAAGAAGGGCGGGATTTATACGAGGCTCGCGGAAATGGAGTTTCAGCTAAACGCGGATGTCACAAGGGAGGTTTATAAAGCCATTGAAGTGGTGAGAAAGAATAAGAGGCATAAGGAAGTTTGAAACTGACAGTTTAAAGCTTAAAACTTAAAACTAAGGATTAAGAGGTACGACCCGAAAGATGTGATTAATAACACAGATTAAAGTTTTAGACTTATGTATTATTAATTAAAAGGGCATGAAAGGGCTGTTATGGCTGGCCAAAGGCTGATTAAAGGCATTACTTTCAGAGGTGCATTTGAGAATCTTTTTCTGAAAGCCTGCGCGGTTTTTCTGGCCGTGATTTTTCTGAACGTGCTACCTGCGTATTCCGGCGAGGTTGCTCATGATAACAGTAACGGTATTCTTGCCTATGACCCTGTTGAAAAAGTGTTTGTTTACAAAGACGCGAAAAAAAACATGCCGCCGGGTGTAAAAAATGCCCTGGGGAAAATACCCAAACATTCCATAAATGAATCCCTTGAATACAAAATGAGCGTTTCTAAGTTCGACAAATTAAAAAGTGTTTTTGATAAAAATATCGATATACCCGCTCATACAAAAGCAAGGGTTTTCGTGACAAGAAAAAAGGAAAATCTAATAAAGGTCAGGCTGGAGAATAAAGAGGACGGGCAGTGGTACCGCATGAAAGCCCCTGTGCCCGAAGGAAAGATAGTAAGAAAAATAATCAGGGATGACGGGGTAGAAATAGTAAATAAAAGCGGAATTGACAGGCAAACAGGCGGGATTCATGAGGACAGGAGGTGGTATGTAAAGGACGGTTATTTATATTTTTACGATGATCCCATAAGCGGGTATTCAGTTGTTCTTTCCCCGCCGCAGCCGAGTTTTTCAATAATGGTGGAAGAGGCGGCAAACGGCGCGGGCCAGATATCGGGCATTGTTTACCCTTATAACGGCGAGACAGACCTTGTGGATGGAATAGATTCAGTGGATCATACAGGGAGGGACGGGGATAATGATTTTGGAAACGATTCAGACAACGCGGCGGGAAGCAAAATAGCAATAAATTACACGAATTCAAATGACATCAATACCGATTACCAGATAGGTAATGATTTGACATACAGAGGGGATCCCGGGGACGAACAATTCTCGCACGTTAATACGGATTATCATTATCTTAACACAACGCCGTGGGGCCAGACCGAGTCGGTCATACACAGTGTGTTCCGGACAACTGATGACAGCGGGAACCGGATACCTTTTCTCATAAACAAAAAAACAATAATACGCGGCAATAAAAAATGGTTTGCCACAATTTATTATATCAGGAATAACAGCTCCCAGAATGAAACTGCCATAAATATAAGGTTTTTCCAGGGCAATGACTGGAATTTCAATGGTTCAACAGCGAACGACGACTGCGCCTATGACTCCGCGAATGATACTGTTTACGGATACAAACCCGGAGGGGACCCCGTGTCTTACGGCGGTTTTTCCGGGTTCATATCGAGCGCCCACCATTATGTCGGGAGGGCATGGACATTCTGGTTCTGGCGGGGAGTGTGGGATGCCATCAGAAGAACAAACCTCAATGACAATAACAGCTACAGCGGGGACGCCGCGACCGCGATGGAGTGGAACCTGGGCGCGATCGAGGCAGGAAACAGCGCGGTTATGGAGATTATATGGGGATACGGAAATACGCTGAACGCTCAGGCGCAGCAGGATATGCAGAATGAGATTGACTATGGCATGGAACGCCTGCATGACACGGGCATAATGGAAATTGCGAATCCGTATGAAGGCGAAAGGTTTCAGAACGCGGATAATTATGTGATGATAACGGGCACAGTCGTGAATTACGGCATGAGGGACTGGAACAGCCTGCCCGTACATATCAGAATAGAGGGGCCGGCGGGTTTCACAACAGTGGACACTTCTTTTACAACCGTTAACCTCAGGGTGCCTTCGGATGAAAGCGCGGTTGTCGATTATATGTTCGATATAAGTTCGGTCCCCGCGGGTGAATACACGATAACAATGTATACGGATCTTGACAATGACAAATCCATAGCAGACCAAACGCAGTCCAATGACAGTGAGGTTGTTCATATACACGTGGGCGGGGTAAGCATTAAGCCCGAAACACTGAAAACAGCGTCTCAGGGTTCGTTTGTGGATTTTGACCTTACGGTCAGCAATACTTCCGGGGCGCAGGAGGATTTTGACATCGAGCTTACGCAGAGTTCTATGGGGTGGCCGAATTATATTGTCGAAGGCTCAAGCGGCAATACTCTTGCCGCGGACACGGACGGCGACGGGGCATGGGATTCTGTTTACGGTACTGATTCCAATTCAAACAATCAGCCTGAAATTACCATATCCAACGGCGGTGGTTATTATTTAATACTCAGGAAATACATTCCGGCTGTTGCCGAAGAAGGGGAACTGGATACCACTACAATCAAAGTTACGGATATCGCCGCGGGAAGCCTGAGCGCGTCGGCGGATGAACAGACAAGGGTATCGTACGGCAGCGCGGTTACAAAGCGCCTTTATTTGCACGGGGCCGCCCAGGGGCCTGCCGGGCATGATTACGCCCTTACATCATTTGTGGATACGGTGGCGGGAAACGAGACGCGTATAAACAGGTTTGCTTCCAAAGCATGGAGTTTGTCGCCTGTGTATTACAGAAAACAGAGAATTACGCAGGATGTAACCGTTACGCTTTATTTACAGGCAAGCGGCGCGGTTCAGTCAAAAGTTACGTTGTTTTACACCGACGGTACGGACGCTGTTTTTATAGGTTCGGACCAACAGAGCGTAAGCACCGGTACGGAAACGTTCCTGATACCTCTCAGCGGGCCAATCGAAATACCCGCGGGATATAAACTGGGAATACTTATAAATAACGCGGGAAATACAGATAACTGGATAGATGTGCAGCACGGAAGCGGGGCCAATGAGCGTTCGAATATAGCTTTAGACGTGACCGATTATGTGGCTGTCGACCGGATCGAAAGTTATGATTCCGGGGGTACTACAAGGACGGTTTTTGCGGCGGGCAGCGGTATAAGGATATCCGGCCGGGTTTCGGACCCGTTCGGCTCTTATGATGTTTCTTCAGCGAACTTAACTATTGTGGATTCGAGCGGCACCACGCTCTTAAACAGCGCCGCGATGACTTTTGAGACAGAGGACTCTGATAATCCATCCGGCTGGAAGATGTTTTATTATGACGGAACAATACCCGCGGCAGGGCCTGAGGGAAAATGGCTGGCCATTGTGGAAGGGGTCGAATCGGACGGAGCTACCGGTGAAAAGTGGTATTATTTCAATGTGAAAGCGCCGGATCACATAGTTTTGTCCCCCCAATATACGGAAATACCCTTAAATAACGATACAGCTCTTGATTTACAGGTTATGGATATAGACGGGAACTCATTATCAGCAGCCCAGTGGGTTACGGTTACGGCCAATAACAGCGCCGTATTTTCAGGCGCGCCGCCCGGCTGGAGCGGAACAGGAACAAATGCGATTTACGGCGCCACAGACGGCAGCGGTTCTGCCCTGATAAGCGTGACTGACAGTGTTGCCGAAAGCGTTACAATAACACCGGCAGCGGATATAACAGGCAGCCCGTTAAGAGACGAGCCCGCATACATATTATTTACCTCGCCGCATCATTCATCCATAGAGGTCAATGACGGAATCGCGGTAACAGGTACCGCGGGTACAGGCGAACCCATAAGGTTATGGATAGAGGATATAAACGGCAATACGGTGGGCGCGGCACAATGGGTCACAATCACGGCTTCGGGCAGCGCGTATTTTGACGCGCCGGGTGAAACAGGCGACGGTACAAATACGATTTTTGTACAGACTAACGCAAGCGGGTATTTTGACTGCGTATTGAGGGACGGGACAATAGAAACCGTAAGTGTTGCTCCGGATTCCGGTTTGTGGGGGGATAATTCATACGACGAAGGCGCGAATGTACAGTTTGCGGCCGCAGGGGCAGACCATGTACAGCTTATCGACCCTGACGGAGGCACATTGACCGCGGGCGCGCAGAAGCAACTGGATATAGCAATAGTGGACGCGGACGGGATTACTGTTGCCGCCGCACAATCCTTAACAGCGGCCTGCAATGGCAGCGCGGCGTTTACGGCTTCTTCCGACGGTTCAGCAGCCGGAATTGGAACAAATTCTGTTGTTATGACGACAAATTCATCCGGGCTCGGTACGATTACAATTATCGATTACAGGGCCGAAGGAGTAACAGTAACACCTGACAGCGCGCTAGCCGGGTCATCTGCCTCTCCTGACAGGGATGTTGCCGTGTACCTTGAATGGCTGCCGGGCGCGGCAGATCATATGGCCGCGGCTGCTGCGGCGGAATTTACAGAAATAGGAACAACGGTAATCATAAACTTACAGGTCGTTGATTTATACGAAAACAGTGTAAGCAGCTCTGAGTCCGTGAACGTACAGACAACAGGGGCGGCCATATTTACAGATACTACCCTTTCCGGTTCGAGCGGGCTCAATACAAACAGCGTGGACGGGGCAACGGACAGCAATGGTTTTGGGACCATTACAATATATAACGAAACCGCGCAGACAAATACAATAACGGCGCACGGGGCCGCGCTCGCAAACGCGGGAAGCGATGTTTCGGATACGGTTACTTTTACAAGCGATATGCCAACTCCTACCGAGACACCCACTTTTACCATTACGCCTACTTTTACACCGACTGTGACGCCTACGACAACGCCGAGCGTTACTCAAACAGTTACT
>CAZHOD010000129.1:0-5723 GCA_964534075.1 uncultured Spirochaetia bacterium | reverse complement strand
GGTGGAGGAGGAAACAGCGTTTTTTCTTGCGGCCGGGTTGTCGGCAAGCATGGCGTATTTTTCATAGGCCAGGCCGAGGTAGACATGGTATTTTACCTCACCCGGCGCCTGTTCCACGGCTTTTGTATGTTCCTGTACGGCCGCGCCGGTGTATAGTTTTGCTCGTTTTATTTTTTCGTTGTTTTTAGCGCTGCCTGCCTGCATAGTGAAAATTTTTCCGCGGTTGTAATGAATGTCCGCCGTAAAAAAAGAGACAGACGCGTTTACCAGCCACACTGTGCCCGCTATTGCCGCGGCTGTAAAAATAACCTGTATTAGAAAAACCGGGCCCCGGCCTTTTTGAAAGAACCTTATTACCCGGGTTTTCGAGCCGTGTGTCACGCGGTAAAGCGCCGCGTGCGACGCCATAAAAAGGTAAAGCACGGTATTTATCGCTGCCACGCCGAAGCTCATCAGATTCTGCGTAAAATAAGCCACAAAGCCAGTAAACATGGCAAGAGACAAAAGCTTTATATCATAACCGGAAAGGCGCCTGTAAGAGCGGAGCCACATTTTAAAATAGGACCATACAAGTAAAAGGTAAATGCCGAGGGAAATGAGCCCCATTGTGGCCGCTGTGTTCAGGAGCTCATTATGCGCGGTCCTGGACGATACATTCGCCCCGTCTATATAGGAAAATTCTATGCTTTCGTACAAGGGGAAGACGGATTTAAAAGTATCCACGCCGGTGCCTATAAGAGGGTGGTCCCTGATGATTTCCAGGGCCGGGCCCCAAATATACCCCCGCGACCGCATAAAACTGTCCACAGGGCTGGCAGCGGAAGTTATGAACCTGTTAAGGCCGGCTTTGCCAAAAGTGGCGGAAAGCAGGACAATGATTACAGCAATAATAAGCGCGGTTGAAACAGTTTTTTTATCCGAAAAAAATGATTTTAAAACGCTCATGATTCCTTCGCCGGTTTTATCGGGCCGTTCTTTTATAAACATGTAAACCATAAACAGTACCGACGCTATAAAGCCGATAACCGGCCCCCGGCTTTGTGTCCCGAGAAGGGAAGTGAATAAAAAGATAAAAAGAAGTATGAGCATGCCGGAAAAAAGCGAGGAGGCAGCCTGTGTTTTAGTGGCCCCTTCCGCCCGGTTTGATTTCAGCAAGAGATGGCCCGCTATAGTAAGGCCAAGAAAAAGAGCCACAAAAAAGAAGGCGGAGAGAAGGGTCTGCGTGGTGTTGCCCGGGCTCATATTGTTTATAAGGAGGCTTATGAAAAAAGCCGTAAGAGCGGTATAGCCCGCTATTATACCGGGGGATTTCGGAGACGAGAGTATTTTCAAATTTTTCATTTTTCCGGCAGCGGACATAAAAAATGTTATGTTAAGGGGGATTATCATTATTAAAAGCGCGCCTAAAAAGTTGGGGTTGCCCATGGTGGAAAAGTACCTGCCTTTTATCATTGAGCCCGCGCTCCATCTTATGAAGTCGTTTCCGAAATACTGCGCGAGCGAGTAAATAGTTATAAGCAGGCCCGCGGATAAAAGTGTGCCGTTTAGTATGAATATTTGTTTTTTTGTCTTTAAATTCTGGGCGGCGATAAAGTAAAGTATTGCGTAGTTGATGTTTGAAAGGGAGCCGGCAAAATTTTCGTATTCCCCCCTGAAGCTCAAGTGAGGCGCGAAACTCGTGAAAGTGGTCATTATATTCATTATAACCCACAAAAGCAGGGGAAAATCCAGGGGGGTGGGTTTATATTCCAGCCTGCCCGGGATTATTATTTTTATTGCCCATAATCCCAGCATAAGGGACGTAAGAACGCGCAGCACTGTAAGTTTCGGGAGCTCAAACTGGTCATAGGTCAGGATGTTGAAAAACAGGGGGATTATAAACATGGCCGCGCATAAAAGAAGAAAAATAAGGTTTTCGCAAAGCGCCGGTATATCGTACGCGGATTTTACTTTTTCTTTTCGCGCGGTATTTTTTCTTTTATCTTTGTTTTTTTTAGGCATCATTCCCTCGTTTGAAAATATTTATAATTATATATTAAAAGAAATTATAGTCAAGGGAGGAAAAAATATTACAGCGCAGCCCCTGTTTAGTTGTTGCTTTAAGTTATGATTTATTCCGCCATATTCCGCCATATTGACAAAGGGAGGTCGATGTGGTATTTTAAATTACTGTAAATATATAATTACTAAGGAGAAAAATAATGGCGAGATTTTGGGCAATATTATATATTTTCCTTTCAATAACTTTGTTTTTACCCTTAAATTCCGTCGCGGCAAATGAACCGGGCCCTTTCGCGCGGGAAGACAATGACCCGGAACAGGACGCTGACAGCCTCCTTATGCCCGGCCTGACAGGCGCGTCAAAAGAAGGCGAAAAAACAGAGGCAAATAAGGAAGGGGTAAGCGCGGAAGTAAAAGAGGCCGGCTCCACGGCGCCTCCGAAAAGCGAAAAAATGTTTAAAGAGCCGGTTTCAATAGAGGAAGAGGCCAAGACAAGGAAAGAAATCAACGAGGATATCCGCGCGCTGTTTAAGGAAGGAAAAAAATATTACGACATCCAGGATTACGAGGGCGCGATACAGATATGGGAAAGAATAATGAAAAATTACCCCACCGCGAGAAATATATATGATATACGGTACTCGCTCGCCAACGCCTATGAGTTTAACAGGCAGTATGACATGGCAATAAAACAGTATCAGAAAGTACTGGCGGAAAAGCCGAAACACACGCTTTCTATCGAGGCGTCATACAGGCTGGCCGGATGTTACGCAAAGCTGAAAAAATGGCAGTACGCCCTGGAAATTTACCGTGACATAATCAGGAAACGGCCCGACTCAAAAAATTCAATACGGGCATATTTTAATATCGCGAACGTATATTTCAGGCAGAAAAAATACGACAGAGTCGCTAATATTTACCGTAATATAATAAAACACTATCCCAATACCCAGTGGGAAATACAGGCACGGTTCCAGCTGGCGTCTTATTACGCCCAGGTAAACAGGTTTAAAAGCGCGGTAAAGGAATATAAACTGATTAAATATAAATTCAAGGACACCCCGTGGGCGCCGCGCGCCGCCATGCATATAGGGGATACATATAAGCTGGCGGGAAGTTATAAGCAGGCAAAAGACGCTTACAGCAGGGTTATTTACGAGTATTATGATAATGATAAATTTGTCCTGCAGGCGGAAGAACGAATGAAGAGCCTGAAACAGCACCGTGAACTTCAGCAGAAATTATATGATTAAGCGTAAATTATTACCCGGGGTTTTTCTTGTTTTTCTTCAGCTGCCGTTGTATTCCGGGGATTCTCCTATTGCCAGGGCAGGGGAATATTTCGAAATGGGAAAGTACGGGCCGGCTCTGGAAATCTATCAAAAAACGGTTCATGTCTACGCCGGAAGCGACTGGGAACTTACTTCGCGGCTTATGTCCGCCAGGATTTATGAGCGGCGCGGTGTGTATGAAAAAGCGGTAAAAGAGTACAGGAAAGTCATAAAAAAATTTCCAAAAAAGCCGGAGGCTGAAGAGGCGTTTTTCAGGGTGGCGGGGCTGTGGGCGGCCGGAGGGAAAAAGAAACAGGCAATAAGGGCCTACCTTACCTACCTGAAAGTGTACGCGAGGGGCAGGTACAGGCCCTTCGCGCTTTTTAATATAGCGTCTATTTACAGGGAAGAGGGCAGTGAAAAGAAGGCCCTCAAATATTACAGGGAAATACTGAATAAATACCCGAACGAGCTGTGGTTCCACAGCTGGGCAGCCATTTACTCGGGGCATATTTATTTTTCAAAGGGCAAATACGAAAGCGCGGTAAAGTATTACCGGCGTGTCATAAAATCCGAAAAAAACGAGTTTATGGCAGCTTTGTCGCTGCTTCACATAGGCCAGGCTTACCTGGAAAAGAAAAAATATAAAACCGCCGCGTCTGTTTTTCAGCATATATTGAACAGTACAAACAGGTTCCCGGAGGAGGCCCTTTACGGGCTCGCGAAGGCGCATTACAAGCTGGAAAATTATGAAATGGCGCTGGAGGTTTTGAATTCCATACTTCAGATGTTCCCGGATACAATCTGGGCGGGAGAGATAAAGGAAAAAATTAAAAGCATTAATAAAAAAATAAAATAGGCCGCGGGCAGGACGGGCGCGCCCGCGTTTTGAAACCCGGAATACCCTCAAAAAAGCGCGTTAAGCGTATATTTTAATGGTGTGAAATGGCTGATGTTACCCCGATGATGAAACAGTACCAAGAGATAAAAAAAAGGATTCCCGGCGCGATACTTTTTTTCAGGCTCGGGGATTTTTACGAAATGTTCGGCGAGGACGCTAAAACTGCTTCCCGAATATTGCAGATAGCGCTTACGGCGCGCGGCGCCGGTGAAAACAGGAAGATAAAAATGCCCATGTGCGGCGTGCCTTACCACGCGGCGAATACTTATATCATGAAACTTATAAACAGCGGGCGCAAAGTGGCTGTATGCGAGCAGGTAGGCGATCCGAAGGCGGGCAAAGGGATAGTTAAACGGGAGGTTACAAAAGTAATATCCCCCGGTACGGTACTGGAGGAATCCGCTCTGGACGGGAAAAAAAACAATTACCTTCTTTCTGTTTTCCTGGAAAAAAATACCGCGGGTATCGCGTGGACAGACGCGACAACAGGCGAGTTTTTTGCCGCGGAAATCCAAAAGGGAGGCGGTTTTGACGCCGTTCTGGACGAAATAGAAAAAATAAGCCCATCCGAGGTGTTGATGCCTTCCTCATACGCAGAAGACAGGGGCATAAATAAAAATTTCATATCACGGCTTAAATTGTGCAGGGTGAAAACCTATATCAATTATACCGAAGACTGGAATTACGATTACGGGGCGGCTTCAGACAGGCTGAAAGAACATTTTAAAGTAAGCGACCTCGACTCATTCGGGATAGCGGGGATGGAGGCGGCGGTTTCTTCCGCCGGGGCGGTAATCGCCTATTTATACGACACCCAGGAGTCTCCGCCGGGGCACATAAATAAAATTATGCTCAGGGCCGCGGGCACCGGTATGTATATCGACGCGGTTTCCCTGAGAAATCTGGAAATAACCGAGTCTTCGGTAAAAGGGAGCGGGGCCGCGTCCCTTTTCGAAGTCCTTGACGCGACAAAGACGCCTATGGGCGCCAGAAAATTGAAAAAATGGATAATGTCGCCTTTAACAGATATTAATGAAATTTTGTACAGGCAGGAAATAACCGCGTATTTTGCCGCCGGCGCCGGCACGAGGGAAAATACGTGCGAAATCATGAGGGATATACCCGATTTGGAGCGCATCGCGGGTAAACTTGGCAATATGAGCGCCAACGCCAGGGACCTTATAGCGCTGAAAAAATCAATATCGCGCCTGAAAGGCCTTCAAAAGATGGTTGAAATTTCCGAATGCGAAAAGCTTAAAAAAAGGTTCGGGTTCGCGGGTGAAGGCATGGAAAAGGTTTATTCCGTTATAGAAGAGTCCATAGAAGAGGAACCGCCCATAACAATAAAGGAAGGCGGCATTATAAAGCCCTCTTACGACAAAGAACTCGAGGAGTTCAGGAACATAAGTTCATCGGGAAAGGAGTGGATAGCGGAGCTGCAGGAAAAAGAAAGAAAGAGGCTGAACATACCTTCGCTCAAGGTGGGGTACAACTCTGTCTTTGGATATTATATAGAAGTCAGGAATACCCACAAGGATAAGGTTCCTTCC
>CAZHOD010000128.1:0-5770 GCA_964534075.1 uncultured Spirochaetia bacterium | reverse complement strand
GTTGTTATTCGTTAGGAAGGTGGGAAAATGAAAAGATTATTACTGATTGTTTTAGTTTTATCTATTTCCGTTTCGTTGTTTGCCAAAGATGCGGAAAAAATAATTGAAAAAGTATATGAAAATAACGCGTGTATAAATACTCTTGACACTCTTTTTGACATAAACAGAAAAAATTATATAAAAAAGGATAATAAACTCATTGAAAAAAGAACAGTAAAAAGAATCCTTATTAAAAAACCCGATAAGAAAAAAATTATTAACCTTAACAAAAATACACTTGCCCCCTTAAGCGAAGCAATCCCGGAAAAGAGAGCAGATAAAAATCTTTATCCTGAAGTGTTGTTTGATATGGAAAACTTTCTGAATGACTATGATGTTTCTTTGACAGAAAAAGACGAAAGAATTAAAAGGGGGCGGGAAGAAATAGTCGCCGTAAAAAAAGGACAAAAATTAAAATATCCGCAAATTCGGATTATAATAATAAACAATCGGGTTGAGGAAATAAAATTTTACAGTGTTTTAGGCAAAAAATATTACCATATCATTGTCGATAAATACATTAAAGTTAAAAATTTATATTTCCCGGCTCAAATAACCGAAAAACTGATTGCCGAAAAAAACGAAATAACGAATACGATTAAATATACCGATATAAAACTCAACAAACCAATTCCCGATTCGGAATTTTAAATTTAGAATAAGGAGAATTGACCATGAATTTATTAAAACGATTAATTATTGGGGTGGTTTTTATAACCATGGTTTTTCCATTATTTTCCTCTCAACTTAGAGTTCTGGAAATGGGAAATGACTGGTTGGCCCCTGACATATATGTTGATATTATAATGAACCCTTCAAACATTAATAACATCGATAAAAATTTTGTTTATAATAATACATATGTCAGATATGTTGCTATTGAGAACTACGAAATAAATCCTTACAATTTAGATTCAAATTTAGAGGCGAGTATTTTCCATAAATTTGATATTTTAAATATAGGAATAATATTTAATAACACTTTTTTTTCACATCATTATTATTTACCTCATTCAGAAAGAAATATAAACAAATTCACTCTTCTAAGCGGATTTAAACTTAATACAGCTATTGATTGCGGGATAAAATTTGAAATCGGCAATGGTTATTTTAGATACCCTCACTTTCAGTATTTTGCTTCTTTAGGGATTGATATAAAAACCAACGATTACAATTGGGGTTTTGTATTCGGTGGAGGCAACGGTTTTGGGGATTTAATTAATTATAGATATAAGTTTTCAATTCTTCCCGAATACAATTTAGAAAACAATTTCATTGTCCGGGGTTTAAATATACTGGAGTATTTGGAAGAGGATCTATCCCACGCTGATGTGCCGGTATATTTTGAAAATTATCATTTGGGAGAATGTCAAGTCTCAAACAAAACAGGTATTTCTCTCTTAAAAGCGGCCAATAATTCTAACTATATTCTTGGATTAAGCAATGATTGGATAATGATTGACGACAATAGTTATTCTTCAATTAGTGACACTATAAACAGGAGAAAACAAATTATGAATCATCTTGCTCTTTCTTTTGGGGTTGAAATCCCTTTTATATTTGATTGGTTAAAATTAAGATTTAAATATACCCTTTTTGACTACTTTTATAATAAAATCCAAAACGATGAAATAAATAGTTCAAATAACGCCTTTGGCTATTATTTCAGCACAGAACACACGCTGGAATTTTTTTCGGGTGAAAATAGTTTAGGTTTTGGTGTCGATATTTCGGACGATTTTATTTTAGATTTAAGTATAAACGATCTATTTAGTTATTATCATGATTTTTCAAGTTATGAACAAGGCTATAAGTTTGATACAAAAGTCCAATTTAACATTACTTACAAATACTAATTGCTCGGTCCCGGAAATTGTTTTTATATGCGGTGTTTAACTTATATTTAAAAGCGCGAAAGATATTATACACTACCTTGTGTTTGAATTTTACTCTGTGTTTTTGCTTTTTGATTTTTAATTTTCCGGTATATTTTTAGCCTGCCTTATATGTTGAAAAAACAGGGGAAATGTGATAAAAAGGGTTTAATTTATCTAAAAGAGCGGAAAGAAAAAAACAGGAGTAAAAATATGCCGGAAAAAGATACTTCAATACACCTGCCAAAAACAGGTTTTCCAATGAAGGGCAACCTCGTAAACAGGGAGCCTGAAATGCAGAAAAAGTGGGAAGAAGATAACCTTTACGCCGAACTTATGAAAAAACGCAGCGGTAAAAAGGAATATATACTTCATGACGGCCCGCCTTACGCGAACGGCAACATCCACATGGGCCACACCCTTAACAAGGTTCTTAAGGATATAATAGTAAGATATAAATCCTTTAAGGGGTTCCGGGCCCCGTATGTTCCGGGCTGGGACTGCCACGGTATGCCCATAGAACACAAAGTTATGGACAAGCTCGGTTCAAAAGCGCGGGAAATGTCAAAGGTTGAAATAAGAAAAAAGTGCAGGGACTACGCCTTAAAATACGTGGATTTGCAGCGCCGGCAGTTTAAAAGGCTCGGCGTTATGGGGGAATGGGAAAAACCTTATTTAACACTTAATAAAGAATACGAAGATAAAATGGTCGATATATTCCACGCCATGTATAAAAAGGGTATGATTTATAAAGGGCTGAAACCTGTATATTGGTGCGCCTCGTGCGAGACGGCTCTTGCCGAGGCAGAGGTGGAATATGAGAACCACGCTTCTCCCTCTGTATATGTGAAGTTCCCGGTTAAGGATCCCGGTAAGTCCGGAATAGATAAAGGCGCCTTTTTTGTCATATGGACAACTACGCCCTGGACGCTTCCCGCAAATACTGCGATAGCGCTGCACCCTGAATACGAATACGGTGTTTATAATACAAAAAAAGGCAAACTTATATTGGCAAAAGAGCTTGCCGGGGATTTTTTCGAAAAAACAGGCATAGAATCAGGTGAGGAAATAAAGGCAGTCAAAGGCGGGGAAATAGAGGGGGCGTCTTATTCCCATGTCTTTATGGACAGGGCCTGCCCAATAATAACCGCGGATTATGTTACCCTCGATACAGGGACGGGCTGCGTGCACACCGCGCCGGGCCACGGCCAGGATGATTACATTTCCGGCAAAAAATACGGTTTGCCGATAATAACCCCCGTTGACAGCAAAGGAAGGTTTACAAAAGAATACCCTGAAATGGAGGGAAAATTCGTTTTCAGCGCGAATAAGGATATAGTCGAAATGCTGGATAAAAAAGGCGCGCTTTTAGGGCATGAGGAAATAACACATTCATATCCGCATTGCTGGCGCTGCAAGAAACCCATAATTTTCAGGGCGACAAACCAGTGGTTTATTTCAATGGAAAAAGGAGGCCTGAGAAAAAAGGCGCTGGATGAGGTTAAAAACGTAAAATGGCACAATAAATGGGGCGAGGAAAGAATCAAAAAGATGCTGGAAGGCAGGCCGGACTGGTGCATATCCAGGCAGAGGTCCTGGGGTGTGCCCATATTTGTGTTTGTCTGCGGCGGCTGCGGGGCGGCTATAGTAAACGATGAAACAATAAAAAAGATACACGGGCTTATTAAAAAAGAAGGGAGCGACGGGTGGTTCAAATATTCGGCCGCGGAAATATTGGGTGAAGAATTTAAATGCCCGGAATGCGGCTCAAAGGATATAAAAAAAGAAAACGACATATTTGACGTCTGGTTCGACTCGGGCGCGTCCAGCTTCGCGGTTTTGGAAAACAGGGAGGAGCTGGGATGGCCCGCGGACCTTTATATAGAAGGGTCGGACCAGTACAGGGGATGGTTCCAGTCGTCTTTGCTTACGGCCGTGGGGTTCAGGGAAAAAAGCCCTTACAAAGAGGTTATCAGCCACGGCTGGGTCGTAGATTCACAGGGAAGGGCCATGCATAAGTCGCTCGGTAATGTTGTCGACCCGCTTAAGCTTATACAAAAAGGCGGGGCGGATATACTCAGGCTGTGGGTGGCTTCCGAGGACTTTAAAGGCGACCAGGCTGTATCCGAAGAAATAATGGCGAGGGTGACGGATTCCTACAGGCGGGCAAGGAACGGTTTCAGGTTTATGCTCGGAAGCCTTTTTGATTTCGGGCAAAAAGACACGGTCGATTACGGGGATTTGAATAAACTCGACAAATATATGCTTCACAGGCTCGGCGAGGTTTGCGAAAAAATAGAAGGCTATTATGAAAAATTCGAGTTTTACAAGGTTTACAGGGAGTTTATTAATTTTTGTTCGGTCGATCTTTCTTCTTTTTATTTCGATATTGTCAAGGACAGGCTTTACACATTCAAAAAGGACGGCAAAGAAAGGAGGGGCGCGCAGACTGTTATATACAAAATGCTTGTGAAACTCACAAAACTTATAGCGCCCATACTTGTCTATACGTCCGACGAAGTCTGGCAGTTTATGCCCGAGGGGCTTAAAAAGGAAAAACACATTCAGTTTGAGCTGTGGGATGACGGGAAGGAAAAAAGCCTGGATGAAAAAGAACTCGATGACTGGAAAGATTTCCTTTCAATAAGGGAAAAAGTGATGAAAGAAATAGAGGAAAAAAGAAGCGCCAAAGTAATAAAGCATCCTTATGAGGCGGACGTGATAATAAAGGCGGGCGGCAGGTGGGAAGAACTTTTTAAAAAGTTTGAGGACGAGGCCGCGGGCATTTTTATAGTATCTAAGGCCGTGTTCCAAAAAAGCGGAGAAGAAGAAGTGGAAATATCGGTGGAAAAAGCGTCGGGCAAAAAATGCGAAAGGTGCTGGAGGTACGAGGAATCGACAGGCAAAGACCCGTCCCACCCGGGCCTGTGCGAGAGATGTATAAAAAATATCTGAGGAGGAGTTGATATGGAAAAACGCCTGGCGCAGAGGAAAAAAAATATAACATACATGAGGGCCGTTATTACCCTTATTATTACCCTTCTCATGTTCTATAATATTTTTATGATACTGGAATCCAGGCAGTATGTGCTTGTTTACATTCTGATTTTAATAGCGACCAATGTTTTGTTTGCCGCGCTTCCGGAAGAAAAATATGACGGGATGAAATTACTTTACGTTCTTTTTATTATGGATATAATATTTTTGGCGCTGGGGGCCTACTGGCTGGCGTACCTGGATTTTAAATTTTTTATGGTCATGTTCCTGACCATATTCATAGCGGCGCTCGCGCAGTCCGCGGGAATGAGCATAGCCGTGGCCCTTGTCGTAAATATAATATATATCTATATGAAAGTGGCGGCGGGCGGCGGGGTCGGCGCCATGATAGAGGAAAATTCCATATTAAATATACCCTTTTTATTTGTGGTGGCGCTGTACGGCAGTTACCTTTCGGAAAAGGCCAACGAAGAAATGGAGGAAAAAAGGAAGCTTGAAAGCAGCGCCGGTATATTGCGGAAAGAAATCTATAATAAGGGGGCGGCTCTTGAAGAAATAGTTATTTTCAGCGAAAAGGTATATGACGCGTTCCGGCAGGGGATAATAATAACAGACAATGACGGCATGGTGAAAACATTCAACAAGTCCTGCGAATATATATTTGTGACAAAAAAAAATAAAACGATTAATGTATCTTACAGGCAGCTTCTTTTCCTGGGAGAAGTCAGGAAATGTATCGCTTCCCTGCAGGCCGATGGCAGGCCTGCTGCCGACAGGGAAATAACAATAAACATAAGCGGGACAGAAAAACGGCTTCTTGTAAATACCGGGTTTATAAGGGATTCCGAAAACAATCCGAT
>CAZHOD010000127.1:3244-5801 GCA_964534075.1 uncultured Spirochaetia bacterium | reverse complement strand
AATCCTATCACCCGCGGATTTGAATATTTTCTCGTCCATAATGTCCGTAATCGCGTTTACTGCCTCACTCTCTGTTCCGCAAATAACAACTCCCTTGCCCGCCGCCAGGCCGTCCGCCTTTATTACTACAGGATAATTTTTTAACGCGGAGGCATATTCTTTTGCCGGCCCGCTTTCGGTAAATTCCGCGTAAGCAGCCGTCGGAATTTTGTTTTCTGAAAGAATAGATTTTGTAAAACTTTTGCTTGCTTCAAGCATTGCCCCGTCTTTTCCGGGCCCGAATATGCGCAGCCCTTTTTCCCTGAATACATCGGCAATGCCGTTTACAAGAGGGGCCTCCGGCCCCACTACAGTAAGGCTGATATCGTTTTCAATCGCGAAATCAGCCAACTTTTTTATGTCAGACGCGCCTATATCCGCGTTATCCGCGATTTTTGCCGTGCCCGCGTTTCCGGGCGCGCAAAAAACTTTTTTTACTTTCTTTGATTTTAATACCGCGTCAGCAAGGGCGTGCTCCCTGCCCCCGCTTCCGACAACAAGAACATTCATAAAAACCTCCCTCAGTGAAATTGTCCGGCTGCCTTTAAAAACATTCTTTTAACAGGTTTATTATACCTTAATAAAAAATATTTGCAAATATTACCTCCCGGCCCGGGCCGGGGCTTTCCCGTAAAGTTCCTTATTTCCCGAGGAAAACATAAGCCTGTACCCGCCGAGTATACGGTTTATAACCCTGTTTTTTCCTTTTTTCCCTCCGAGTACAAAAAAATCCGGCCTGTTTTGCCCCGCTTTTATCAAAACTTCAGCGACGCCTTCCGGGTCATAGGAAAAATAATCGGTGGTAACCGATATAAGCCTGAACCTGCACCTGATTTTTGTGTAAAAATATATTTCCGGGTTGGCCGTCCAGACAAAAAGCGTGGATCCCTCTTCTTTCAGCGTATTAATAACCCCGGACATAATTAATGAGTCCACGAATTCCGTTTTATTATACTGGGCGTGCGAAACCAATGCCGGCGGCATGCCGTAAAACAAGGCATTGCGGCAGGCGAATACAGCCACAAGGGCGCACATGACAGCGAAAACAATAACGTGGCGCCATGCCCTTTTGACACTCATGTAAAGGCTGTTAACCGCCGCCCCCGCCGAAACACACAGGAGCGGATAAACAGCAAGGTAATAATGGGGCCGTTTCCACCCCAGTGCCGCTATACTAAAAAACAAAAAAAGTATGGCAAAAAGCAACAAAAACACGGCGTAACCACTCTTTTCCCGCACGGCAACATACGCGAACCAGGCCGCGGCAAGTAAAAGCATCCAGCTCTCAGAGAAAAAATTACCCGCCGCCGCCATTGCCCTCTCAGACAAAAAAGTTTCGTTCACGCTTTTCAGGTAAAAATAATTAAAAAGAACGCCGCTTTCAACAAAATCACGCAGCGCCCCGTTGAGGTAAAGCCACGCCGCCACAAGAGCGGCAATTAAAATAAAACCCGAAAAAAAATATATCATCTTCTTAATCTTTATTTTCCTGATTATAGCGAACAGCACATAAGCCGGTATGAGAAAAACCGCCATCTGTTTTATAAAAACCGCCGCCGCCAGCAAAACGCCCGAAAACGCGGCTTCCCAATAAGAATTTTTACCTTTTCCCGCGAAAAAATATGCGGACAGCAGGACGGGAAGAGACATAAAAATTTCCGCGTTGGAACCAATTCCCCGCAGCAACACCGATGACTGATAAAGTGAGTAAATTCCGGCGGCAATGTAACCCGCCCTTCCGCCGGAAACCCTCCGGGCGAGAAGAAAAACAGCCAGCATAATAAGGATAACGTAAAAAATCGTAAAGAATCTTATCGAGACAAAATGGTACCCGAAAAGATCATAGGCAACTTTATAAATCAGATAAATTCCCGGCGGCTTGTGGTCGAAAATATCGGTGTACGGCATTTCGCCGTAATTCATCCGCCACGCTATATACGAGTATACCCCCTCATCCCTCTCGAGCGGGACCGTGATAAAACTATACCTGGTCGTAAATATTACAACGGCCAGCAGGGCCAGGGCCCCGGCTTTAAGCAAAACATCCTTAAGCGGGGCCGGGGAAACAACCATGCTTTTCCACCGCCCTCCCGCCTTACGGAAAAATTTCATCACTTCATTTTTTCCCTTTCTCTTTTTTTTCGTAAATATTTATCCACTTGGGGCTCAGAGGGGTATATTTTTCAGCGTCGCTGCCCCATACACACCTGAACACTCCGGGGCCCAACACATCTACCACTCCCTGTTTTTTATAATTTTTGAGGTATTCCTCCAGCCAGATAAATATTTTATCCTCGGACTCCTTTGTCTTCAGCCAGGAACTCCGGTTTTTTACGTACACAATATATTCCGGCCGGTTTCCAACAATTTCGTATATCATAAGATCCTGAAATTTTGACCCGTACCTGTGCGTTTCCATAAGGGGGTACATATATATAAAACCTGTGGCCGATTCCCTTTCTGAATAAAAATATATCTGCGGTTCTGAGCCGAGAACGGCGATGCGGTCGTGCTCGGC
>CAZHOD010000127.1:0-3234 GCA_964534075.1 uncultured Spirochaetia bacterium | reverse complement strand
GACCCAAAAACAGCCACCTTGTCGGTTCTTTCCGAATGCCTATGTATATAGTCAGCTACTTTTTTTGTAGCGGCGAAAGCGTTACCGGGATAAACATAGGACGATACCCTGTCCGGTGAATATTTAAAAAAATAAGGAAATCCCGCGGTTACAAAAGATAAAAAAACCACGGAAAGCAAAAGAGGCACAACGGAGCGCCGGAGCCTTTTTTTACCGGCGCAATATTTATCCAGCAGGCTTATTCCTATTCCTCCGAAAACAGACGCGGCCGGCAGGATATAAATAAAATAATGCAGCCTGTAATAAAAACCCACTGACAGCGCCGCTGCCGAAAAAAGGGCAAAACCAAACAACACTATGGAATTTTTCCGCGCCTTTCCGGATAATAACAAGGCCGCCGCCCCCCCAAAAGCGAGGCCGATAAACTGCCACACGCAGGGAAACATGGACTTAAACCGCGCTGTTAAGGAAATAATAACCGTATTCAGTTTGGCGGCAGTGCCGTATTCCATCGCGTATATAACTGTCCAGAAATAGAGCTCATCGAGCGCTCCGACAGCGGCAAAAAGTGTAATTGTTATCAAAAAAGGCAGCGCGGCTCCGGATAAAAAAATCAATGACCTTCGCATGATATTTTTAATACTGTTTTGCCTGTTGTAATACAAGAGGCAAAAAAAGCCGAACGCCGCGAAAAAAACGCCGTGCTGTTTTATCACAAGCGAAACCCCGAGAAGAAGGCCGGAAAGCAGGATGTAACGCGCCTTACGCCCTGTATTTTCTCCTGTCAGCAAAAGTATTCCGGGAAGCGCGAAAACCAGCACAAAATGTTCCGCGTTGGCGAAAATTCCCTGGAATGGTTTTGAAATACCAAGCAGCGCGAATATAGCCGCGGCCGCAAGGCCCGCTTTTTTGTCGTAAAACCTTTTTCCGAGCAGGTAAACAAAAAAAACGGAAAGTATGTTTACACACATGAGGAAAAAATGTATACCGGCAACAGTACCGCCGGTTACAGCGATTATAAGGGCGTAAACCGCGTAAATCCCCGGCATTTTCATGGAATAAGCCATAAGGTACGGCGGGACGCCCCTGAGCATAAGCCATCCGGCGTAGGCGTATTCTCCCTCGTCCCGCTCAAGCGGTACATTAAGGAGCCGAATCCTGACATAAACAGCCAGCATAACAGCCGCCGCGGCAAATACCATATAAATAATATTTCTTTTATTCTTCACCGTAAATATCCTTCCCGGTTATTTTAACAGGCTGCTGAAAAACCTGAGAATTGTCATTGTGAGCGGCAGAGGGCCGGCCCCTGTTTTTAAAAACAGAGCTCCTCACGCCCCGGTTTGACAGGCTCACTGCTCCTCCCGCCTGCGTCAGGACTCCGGCCGGCAGGCAGGACGACTGCTTTTGCTGTCAAATACAGGGCCGGGCTAAACTTCGCTCCTCATAATGGCCCCTGAAATAATTTTTCAGCAGCCTGTCAGGTTTTTTCTCCTGTCATTTTAAGGAACCGCTCCTCGTCTATGATTTCCACCCCGGCTTTTTTTGCCTTCGCAAGTTTGGACCCGGGTTTATCCCCTGCCACGAGATAATCTGTCTTCACACTCACAGACGAAGATGCCCTTCCGCCTGCCTGCCTGACGATATTCGCCGCCTCGCTCCTGGAATATTTTTTCATTTCACCGGTAAAAACAAATATCTTTCCGCCGAGAATGTCTTTTTTCTTTTTAACCACGCCCCTTTTTGTCTTTACTCCGGCTTTTTCCAGTTTGTTAAGCACCTCGAATGTTTCTTCCCTGTTAAAGAAATCGGTTATAGATTCGGCAATTACCGGCCCCATCTCGTGAATTTTCGATATTTCATCCGCCTCCGCGCGGGACAATTCGCCTATGGAAGCGAATTTATCAGCCAGTATTTCAGCGGCCCGCCTGCCCACGTTCCTTATGCCCAGCCCGTAAATCAGGTTTGAAAAACCCCTGTCTTTTGATTTTTCAATCTGTTTAAGAAGGTTATCCGCGGATTTGTGCCCCATTCTTTCGAGGCCCGAAAGCCTAAAAATATCAAGAAAATATATGTCGCCGTAATCTTTTATAAGCCCTTTATTTATCACCTGCTTCACGAGGGCCCTTCCGAGGCCTTCTATATCCATGGCATCGCGTGAGGCAAAATGCAAAACCGCCCCCTCGAGCTGAGCCGGGCACTTCACGTTTATACATCGTGTCGCCGCCTCGTTATCGTAACGCACAACGCGGGAACCGCATACCGGGCATTTTTTCGGCATGGAAAATTTTTTTTCTTTCCCGTTTCTTTTGTTTTCCAGGGCCCTGACTACCTCAGGGATTATATCCCCGGCTTTCTCTATTTCGACCGTATCCCCCTCCATAACCCCTTTTCTCTTTACTTCATCCTCATTATGAAGTGTTGCCCTCCTGACCGTTGTACCGGCGACGCGCACGGGTTCAAGCTCGGCAACCGGAGTAAGCGAACCGGCCCTGCCGACCTGTACTGTAATGGATTTTAGTCTTGTTATCGCCCGCTCCGCGCGGAACTTATACGCTATTGCCCACCTCGGGTTTTTTGAGGTGGCTCCCAGTATCCGCTGTTTATCGATTTCATTTACTTTTATTACCATCCCGTCGACAGTATAAGGGAGCCCTGTTTTTTCTGTTTCCCATTGCCCGCAGCATTTGATAACATCTTCGATATTGTCAAAAACAAAAAAATGGGGGTTTACCGGAAAACCCGAGGATTTCAAAAACTCCAGGACTTCGGCCTGTGTCCTTAAGCCATATTTTTCCGCCTGCGTCACGGAATAGGCGTAAATGGCGAGGTTTCTTTTCGCGGTAACCGAAGAATCGAGCAGCTTAAGCGACCCGGCTGCCGCGTTCCTTGGGTTCGCGAAAAGCGGCTCACCGCGTTTTTCCTTTTCCCTGTTTATCCTTTCGAATTCCTTTCCCGACATATAAATTTCCCCGCGTATTTCGGCATCCTTTGCCCGGCCGGGCAATTTTTTCAGGGAAAACGGTATCCGGCTTATTGTTTTTATATTTTCCGTTATATCGTCCCCTGTCAACCCGTCCCCCCTGCTCGCGCCTGTTTTCAGCACCCCTTTTTTGTACCTGAGCGCCACTGCCACGCCGTCTATTTTAAGCTCGGCGGTATATGTGTATTTTTCAGTTACCTTTTTGATTCTTTTATCGAACTCCCTGAGGTCATCCGCCGAGTAAGTATTAT
>CAZHOD010000126.1:0-5818 GCA_964534075.1 uncultured Spirochaetia bacterium | reverse complement strand
CTTCCGGAAATTTGACCTTTATTTCTTTCTCCTCGCCTGTTTTCATTCCCTCTATTCCCTTTTCAAGGTCATCGGGCACCATTTTTTTACCTATCTGGATCCGTTCATTATCGCCCGAAAGCTCGGGCCGGGCCTTGCCGTCCATAAAACCTACCATTGAAAAATTTACATAATCTCCGTCCCGGGCCGTCTCCCTGTCTATATCCTTAAGCGAGGCCCTGGACTGCCTGACCTTATCTATTTCAAGTAAAATGTCTTTGTCAGTTATCTCTTTTAATTTCTTTTTTTTGATTTTTATATCATTGTATTCACCCAACTCGAAATCCGGAGCCGTCTCAACAACAAGGTCAAAGCTGACTCCGTTGTCCTCTCCCTTCACATTTTTTATCGAAGGGTACGTAACAACATGTAATTCAAGCTCCTGCAGCGCCTCAGAACCTTTTTGCGGAACCGCTTTATTGATTACCTCCTCTTTTATTTTCCCGCCGTACCTGGAGACAATGACTTCGTCCGGCGCTTTACCTTTTCTGTAACCGTCGATTGCCGCCTCGTTTTTATATTTTTTCAGCGCCTCCTTGTAAAAACCGGCGGTATCCTGTCCGTCCAGGGTAATACTTATTGTCTTTTTGCATTTCGGTTCTTCCTTCACTTCATACTTCATTTAAAACCTCCTGTTGGTATACTTTTTTGAATATTCTTATGTTATGCCCGTAAAATATATGTTTTTCGCTACATTAATCAACTGTTCGATTGTTTTGCTGTTCGATTGTTCCCCGAAATCAGTAAAACGAATTTCGGTGGTGCGAGGAGTGGGACTTGAACCCACACCCAAAACCGGACCAGATCCTAAGTCTGGCGCGTCTACCAATTCCGCCATCCTCGCCCTTTTTCATCAGGGATTATTGCTTTTTCTCAACCCCGAACAGCCAAGCATCCGTACACCAAACCGCAAGGGGCGCTGTAATCCGGCCGCAATCCCGTATTTTTGAAAATCTCCCTGTTTTAATCTTTTTTTTCCTTCATTCGGTCAAAGCCTAATTTTACTATATTTTTGGAATATTTCCAAACATTAATGACATTATTTTTTAAATTTTTTTTATCCAAAAATTCCGCTATATCCCCGCCGACACCTCTGTAAACCATTTCTATAACCATTTTTTGGCCGTAATATTCCTTTTTTTGCAGGCCGGCCACGCCCGCCGGTTTTTTCATCATAACAAAAACCGCCTTTTCATCAATGTTTTTTATCCCCTCAGCTTCAACAAAAATCCTTCTTCCGTTTTTAAGTATTTCCCCGGTATAGCCCTCAGCGCGGGCCGCGATAATTTCCGCCGCTTTTGATATTGCCCTCCTGAAAGCAAGCAGGCGGCTTTTTTCTTTATTTTTGTATTTTTCAGTAATATCTATTATTTCAAATATCCTGCCGCCTTTTTTTATTTTCCCCTTCACACGCACTTTTCCGCTTTTTGCCGTAATATTCAGCGCGGCCGCCATCCCCCCCGCCTTATCCGCCTCATCCTCTTTCCCGGATACAACGGCCCCTGCAAAATAATAAGGTTCCAGCCCTTTTAAAAAGGCCCTTTTTGCCTCGCCATAATCGCATCCCGAAACATTAAGTTTAAATATTACATCAGCCATATCCCTGTTGTAATTCCATTTTTCCCATTCACTTTTACCCGGCGTGAATTTTGAAATTTTTCCTGAATAAAATTTTTTCCCCCGAGATAAAAACACTTCCCGGGTGCCCTTTATTATTTTTATTTTACCGCTGTATACAGCAATCACCCCGGGGCCTGTGCCGCAGCTAAAAACACTTCCCTCTGTCTCCAGAAGGGCTTTTGGCGTCTCTACACGGGCCCCCGTTCCTTCCCCTCTGTTTATCCTGAACCATGCCCTGCCCTTTCCCATCCTCATTACCGGCTTTAGGGGGCTGTTTTCCTTTATGTGGAGCCGGGCGGACCCGCCGCAGCGGACTTCCGACCCATTACCAAAGGTCAGCACAAAAACCGAATTTTTTCCTGTTTTTATGAAAGTATTGTCTTTTATTTTATTTTTTTCACCGTTGTTTTCCGCGGCGCTCCATTTTTCCACTCCGGCGCGCCGCGTAAAAACTTCACCCTTTATATATGTCAGTTCCGCGTCCGCAAAAGAGCCGGGCGTACCCGCGTAAATACAAACAGCGGCAAAAAATGCCGCCGTTAACGCAATCATCCTTTTCATAAATTCACTCCTGAATCACCGTAAAATTTCTTTTATCTCGTATACATTAAGAATTTCTTGTTTCCCTTTTACCCTTACATCCGTATGTTTTTCCGCCTTCACTTTTCCCTTCACCTTTTCGTACGTGGACTCACTAACAAGTATTTCCGTGCCGAGCTCCTTATTCAGGGACTCAAGCCTGGATGCCAGGTTTACCGAATCCCCTATAACTGTATATTCCATCCTTTTCAGCGAACCCATATTCCCCGCGATTACCTCACCGGAATTTATTCCCACGCCTATTTTTAAAGGGGGTTTCCCCTCGCCCTCCCACTTTTTGTTAAGTTCGCCGAGTTTTGACTGCATCGCGGCCGCTGCCTTAACCGCCCTCAGAGCATGGTCCCTGTAATGACGAGGCGTACCGTAAAGCGCCATAACCGCGTCCCCTATAAATTTATCCAGCGTCCCCTTATGCTCAAATATAATATCCGTCATCGCTGTAAGGTACTCGTTTAAAAGGCCCACTACTTCTTCGGGCCTCATCTTTTCCGACATGGAGGTAAACCCCCTTATGTCGGAAAACAGTATCGTTATTTCTCTCTTTTCACCGCCAAGCTTCAGGCCTTCGGTTTTTAGCAGCTCGTCAACTATATTTTTCGAAACGTATTTTGAAAATACATTCCTTATTTTTCTTTTTTCCTTTTCCTCCACAGCCACCTTGTAAGTACTCATGCTCAAATAACAAAAAACCATGGCAAACAAGGGGTTTACGAAATCTATCAGGTAATTCTGCCGGACAAACATATAAAGCGCGGTAATAATAAATGCCGTTATACCGCCGGCAAGGACAATAAGCCCGTGCCACGCCCTTATACCGAACATAATAAAACTTGTCAGCAGCCCGATTGCCAGCAGCAGCAAAACACCCATAGGTTTTGTCATTCTTTTTATATATGACTCGTTATAAATAGTATTTATCACATTAGCGTGTATTTCCACCCCCGGCATTTTTTCGGCCAAAGACGAAAAAGGCGTAGAAAAAACGTCATGGAGAATCTCCGCGACCGATCCTATCAGCACCATTTTATCCCTGAATATGGATTTATCTATATTTTCACCGTAATAAACCTTATAAAAAGGTACTGTCCTGAAACTCCCGGCCGGGCCGGCGTAATTTATATTTATTGTCCCCCTGCTGTCAAAAGGGATATCTATAGGGCCCCAGCCAAGCCTGTCATCGTTAATTCTTGCTTCACTTTTATCCAGGCCGTAATAAAGCCCCAGCATTTCGAGCCCCATTGAAAAAAACAATTTGTCTCCGTCCTTAATAACCGGCTGGTTCCTCCTCACGTAAGCGTCTTTGTCATAAGGATGCTGAATAACACCAAGCGAGTAAGCGTTTTTTTTCAGAGGTTTTATCGGATAAAAGCGCCTGCCCAGCTCACCTGCGGATGTTTTTTGTTGCATAATGGCCATTCCCATGACCACGTTTCCCGCCCCGCCGAGCGCTGCGGCAAACGCTTTGTCTTCCTCCGGGTTTTTCGAGGTTGCCTCGGAATATATTACGTCAAAACCTACTGCTTTCGCCCCCCATTTATTGAGGTTTTTGACCACCCGGGCGTAAAAGGTACGCGGCCAGGTCCACCTTTCGGGCATCCGGGCGAAAGACGCGTCGTCGATCCCCACTATGACAACCGGAGCGGACTGTTCCACCGGGCCCCGCATCTTAAACCTCCAGTCTATTGATCTGTACTCTAACTGGTTGAAAAATTTCGTTGAGGTAATAAACATAGAAAGTATCGTGGCGGCGACACCAATGGTTATTATAACCCTTCTGTGAAAAGACTTTGGTTTTATCTTTTTTTTATTTTTTGCCATTTGCCCCTCGAATACCTCCGAAAATACGCCGGCGAAAAAGTCCGCTTTTCGTTAAAACTTCGGGAATTACCTGAACAGGAAAAAACCGGGTATATAATTTATACTATAAACAGGGGATATTTTCAAGGGCAAACGTATAAAGATTCCATACTTCAGATTCCAGATCTTGTTTTAATTTTCAGTTTTAAACTTTAAATTTAAAACTGTTTTTTACCCGGGGTTCTGCCTTTACATTTTTAAAGCCACGCGCCCGCAAAAAGAGCGCCGCCTTACAAACCACCCGGCTGCTCAAACGCGCAGCCGCGGAGTTGTTATTCATTGTATTATTTTTCCGGCCTGCACTTTTCGCCTTTTTCCGCCTTTTCCACCGCCTCTTCGTACTTTTCGTGGATCATTTTGCTGTCGAATTCAACCGACTCTTTCAGCATATCTTCTTTTCTTTCTATGAGCCTGTGTTCTGTCATAAGCGGCCCTATCGGCAGCATATAACCATCCCTTTCCTGCCGGTCAATAATTCAGGCTGTTATTACCCGCAGGTTCTGCCCCCGGCCTGTATGGCGGGTATTCCTCCGCCTGTTGAACGGCTTCCTGCGCTTCTTGTTGGGAATATCCTTTTTTGATATCGAAATCCTGGTCCGGGTAAATCAAATCCGGATCCTGAATTATATCCCGGTTCGCCTTATATATCAGCGGCCATTTAAACGGATCGCCATACACCCCGTAACGGGAGGCGATATCCCACAACGTGTCACCTTTTTTCACATAATAATCCATCTTTTCAGCCTGCGCCTCATTGGTTTCTTTCACATTTTCAATCGCGCTGTTTTTTGTTTTCTCCCTTGTCGCGCACCCTGCCGAAACCAGCGCGAACAAAAGCGCGGCAACAAAAATTTTTTTCAGCATGTCTTTCCTCCTTTTTTTATTTTAAATTCTTTTTTCGCTTTTTATTTGTTTTTCCGCTTCGAGCCAGTCCCCAACCTGATCACCGTTTTTACCTCCCCTTTTTTCATAAAGCTCCTGTGCCCGCCCTCTTACGAGTTCTCTCATTTCTTCCTTACTTACCTTCTTTGACTTTTTCTTTTTGGCCGGTACACTTTTTTTCCGCGCCATTTCCCTCACCGTCCTTTCCGCATTTTTTATGCCTGTTTTCCTTGTTTAAATATCTTTTCCCCCTTCATGTTTTTCATTAATCACCCTCCTGATCTTTTCAATATCAGTTGTGTTTATCACAATAAACTCCACGCCCATTTTATATTCATCCGAATTCCTGTCATATTCCGACCATTTTACTTCCCCTACCGGGGTTATTATCACGCTGTTGGCCGGCTCGATTCTTAATTCAAGCATCTCGTTTATGCTTATTTGCTTATTATATTTTATCTGCATGCCGCCGCTGCTTATGTCTACACTCCTCGCGCTAAGCTCTTTGCTGCCGGCTCCCGGATAATTTTTATTACTTATTGTGCTTAACTTTCTTAACTCAACGGGCCGGTCGATTTTTTTTCGCGGATACTTTCTTCTCTCCGGAAATTCAATGTCCTCCATTTTACCATCCCTCTATGGAAAATAAATTCCATGGTAAATTTGGGCTCCCGGTTCTATTAATTTTCAGCAATAATTTTACAGCCCCTGCATATCAAAAATACTGTAATATGAAATATTTGTTTTGTCAAACAAAATATTTGTCTTTTAGTAATACCTCAGTTACGGTAGGGGTATTATGCCTTTTGTAACCGCAGCC
>CAZHOD010000125.1:0-5833 GCA_964534075.1 uncultured Spirochaetia bacterium | reverse complement strand
CCGAACACAAATATATGCCCGGTCTGCCTCGGCCTGCCCGGCAGCCTTCCGGTAATCAATAAAGAGGTTGTGAAATCCGCTGTTAAAACAGGGCTCGCGCTGAATTGTAAAATAGTGGAAGTTACAAAATTTGACAGAAAAAATTATTATTACCCGGACCTGCCGAAAGCGTACCAGATTTCCCAGTATGATATGCCCATAGCGGAAAAAGGCCGGCTTGAAATTACTGATGATAAGGGGAATAAAAAGAAAATAGGCGTAACAAGGGCCCACATGGAAGAAGACGCGGGCAAGCTTTTGCACCTGACAAAAACCGGACAAATAGGCGAGGCAGAAGAAAGCCTTGTGGATTACAACAGGGGCGGCGTGCCGCTTATAGAGATAGTAAGCGAGCCGGACATGAGGAGCCCGGAAGAGGCGTACCTTTACCTTACAACCCTGAAGTCTATTTTAAAATACCTGGATGTTTCAGACTGTAATATGGAAGAGGGGAGCTTAAGATGCGACGCCAATTGTTCCCTGAGGGAAAAGGGCGCGGAAAAGTTAGGTGCCAAGGTCGAGATAAAAAACATGAATTCATTCAAAAATGTGCAAAAGGCACTTGAGTACGAAAAGGAAAGGCAGCGTAAACTTCTGGAGGAAGGCGCGGTTATACCGCAGGAAACGCGCCTGTGGGACGCGTCAAAGCTAAGGACGTTTTCCATGAGGTCAAAGGAAGAGTCCCATGATTACAGGTATTTTCCCGAGCCCGATCTTCCGCCGCTTGAAATAAAAAAAGATTTTATAGAAGAGGTAAAAAAAGGGATTCCCGAGCTTCCTGCCGCGAAAAGGGAAAGGTTTATAGAACAATATTCCATACCTGCCTATGACGCCGGGGTGCTTACGGCAGAGAAAGAGACAGCCATTTTTTTTGAGGAGGCGGCCGAAGTAAGCAATGAACCCAAAACAGTATCCAACTGGATAATGTCCGAACTTATGGGCCGAATGAACAAAGAGGGCATAGAAAAAATAAGCGGGACAAAAATCACCGCGAAAAACCTTGGAAAACTCATGGGGCTTATAAAAAAAGGGACAATAAGCGGTAAAATAGCAAAGCAGGTTTTTAGCGGCATGTTTGAAACCGGGGATGACCCGGAAAAAATCGTAAAGAAAAAAGGCCTTGTGCAGATAACAGACACAAGGGCCATAGAGGAAATGGTGGATAAAGCGATAAGCGCGAATCCGAAAGTGGTGGAAGAAATAAAAGGGGGCAGGGAAAAAGGCAAGGGGTTCCTTGTCGGGCAGGTTATGAAAGAGTCAAAAGGAAAGGCAAACCCGAAAATTGTCAATGAGATCCTGAACAAGAAAATCAAGGGCTGATTATAGTTTAAAAATTCCGTATTCCAAACCCGAAATCCCGAAATATATGAACGTGTCAATCAGGGCCCGGGCTCGTGATTTTGGTATGTACCTGTCGCAAAAGGTGGAAAATAATGAAGAAAAAATTTTCGTCCGCGCCGGTCAAAACAGGGGAGGAAATAGAAGTAAAGGTAACAGACCTTGCCTACGGCGGGGACGGCGTGGCAAAATATAAAAATTTCGCCGTATTTATACCATATTCGATTCCCGGAGGCGTACTTCTTGTTGTTATCGAAATTGTAAAGAAAAATTACGCCAGGGCGGTTATAAAAAAAGTCATCAAAGATTCGCCGTATTTTACGCCCCCCAAATGCCGGCATTTCAGGAAATGCGGGGGCTGCCACTGGATGAATATGAAATATGAAAAGCAAATCGAGTACAAGAAAAAAATATTCAGTCAAATGACCGGGCGCGTATCCGCGGACATCATGCCTTCGCCAAAACCTTTTTATTACAGGAACCGGGCTCAGTATAAGCTCTCTCGCGGCCCGGATAAAATCGTTATGGGTTTTTACAGGGCAAAAAGCCACGAGGTGGAGGGCGTAGAGGGCTGCCTGCTTTTAAGGGAAAAAATAAACGAAATTGCCCGGAATACCGCGGAATTTTTAAACATTTATAAAAAGGAAGTCGCAATATACAGCGAAAGGACGGGCAGCGGGTATTTAAGGGGGGTCGCGATAAGGGTGAACAGGGAGGGCGGGGCCCTCGTTACTTTTATTACCGCGAAAAACAGCGTTAAAAAGTTTTTGTATGAATACGCGGCTTATATAAAAAAGAGAACCGGAAAAATAGCCGGGGTTACGGTTAATATAAACACGAAAAAAATAAACAGGGTTTTCGGGGAAAAAGAAAAAGTGATTTACGGCAGCGGCGCTTTGGAGGAAGAGGCAGGGGGGATAAAATTCAAACTGTTTTCCTCCTCGTTTTTCCAGGTGAATCCCGAAATGGCGGAGAAAATGATTGACTTCGTAAAAAGAAACACGGAGAAAGAATCGCGTGTGCTGGATATATACGGGGGCACGGGAATGCTTAGCCTGCCGCTCGCGGATATGGCCCGGGAAATTACGATTGTTGAATCAGATGAAAAAGCCGCCGCGTCCGCGGCAGCTGCCATAGAAGAAAACAACCTTTATAACGCGGAAATAATAAGGGGCCGGGCAGAGACAGAAATAGGAAAAATTATCAAAGCGAAAAATATAGATACAGTTATACTCGACCCGCCGCGTAAAGGAGCGCATCCGGATGTTTTAAACGCGGTAAAACGGCAAAAGCCAAAAAAGGTAATATATATATCATGTAATCCCGCGACTTACGCCAGGGATATAAATAACCTCTCGGAATTATATGAAATATCGGAGCTTGTACCGATGGACCTTTTTCCGCAGACGTATCATATAGAAATAATGTCATGTTTAAGGCTGAAACAGCAAAAAGAGAAGCCTGCGCGGAGAAATGGTTTGAATTTGGAGGCGGGAGAACAAGTGGAATGAAAGAAATTGAGCTGAACAAACAGTTTAAAAAAGCGCTTAACCTGATGGAAAACAGCGGTAAGAATATGTTTATTACCGGCAAAGCAGGTACGGGAAAATCAACGCTTCTTGAGTATTTCAGGTCAATAACCCGGAAAAACATAGTGGTACTGGCGCCCACCGGCGTGGCTTCGGTCAATGTGAGAGGGGAGACAATCCACTCTTTTTTCGGGTTCAGGCCGGATATAACCCCGGACAAAGTAAAAAAAGTAAGGAATAAAAAGAAATATGCCGAAACAGACACTATTGTTATCGATGAAATCTCAATGGTGCGCGCTGATCTGTTTGACTGCATGGATAAGTTCCTTCGCCTCAACAGAGGTAAAAAAAACCGTTCCTTTGGAGAGGTTCAGTTGATACTTATAGGGGATTTGTATCAGCTGCCGCCGGTTGTGGCCGCGCGTGAAAAAATGCTTTTTGAAAAACGTTACGAAGGGCCATATTTTTTCGCGGCGGACGCTTTCAAAAAACCGGATATGGAGTTTATTGAACTGGAGAAAGTATACAGGCAAAAGGACGAGAAATTCATAGGGCTGCTGAACGCTATAAGGAACAATTCCATTGACAGCAGGCAGCTTGCCGCTATTAATAAAAGGACGGGAGCGGCCTTGACAGAAGGGGATAAAAACGGGTTTTCCGTTTACCTGACAACCGTGAATAAAAAGGCCGAGGAAATAAACAATAAAGAATTACTGAAGCTAAAAAGGAAAATCAGGGTTTATACGGCAACGGCCGAAGGTGAAGTGGAAAAAAACAAATATCCGGCCGCGACTGAGTTAAGGCTTGCCGCCGGCGCTCAGGTTATGTTTTTAAATAATGACAGTTCGGGCAGGTGGGTGAACGGTACTGTGGGAAGGATAAAGAGAATTAAAAAAGACAGGGAACAGGAAAAAGATATTATCATTGTGGAAATACCCGGAACAGGCACGGTTGAAGTGGGGGTTTTTGTGTGGGAGGTATTTCACTTTACTTTCAATGAGGATAACCAAAAGATAGAAACCGAAACCGTGGGAAAATTTATCCAGTACCCGCTCAGGCCCGCCTGGGCAGTTACAATACACAAAAGCCAGGGGAAAACATTTGACAGGGTTATTATAGACATTGGGAAAGGTACTTTTGCCCATGGCCAGACGTATGTTGCCCTGAGCAGGTGCACATCCCTTGAGGGCATTTCCCTTGTCAGCCCTTTGAAAAAGTCGCATATAATGATGGACTGGAGGATAGTGAGGTTTTTAACCGGGTTTCAGTACGGGTTATCTGAAAAGAATATGCCATTTGAAAGAAAGGCGGCGATTATCCGGGAGGCGATAAAAAACAGGACGGCCCTGAAAATAACATACCTGAAAACCAATGATGAAAAGTCAATAAGGGTTATAAAGCCGTTTGATATCGGGGAAAGGGAATATATGGGCAAAAGGTTTATAGGGGTGGATGCTTTCTGCGCGGTAAGGAAGGAAAAAAGGGTGTTTAGAGTGGACAGGATACTTGAAATAGAAAAATGACAAATTCGCATATACCATCAAAAATGTCTTGACAATTTTGCATATATATGCAAAAATGTCACTAACTTAAATAAGCCGCTAAGGAGCCGCTGTATGGAAAAAAAACTTATTAAAAGGTTTCTTGAGGATATCGCGTTTTCCGGCGTTTATTCAAGGCAGATGCGGTTTATTACGGGGCCCAGGCAGTCGGGGAAAACCACAATAGCCCTTAATAAATTAAAGGCGTCGGGAAATACAAAATTTTATTATAACTGGGACAGAAAGGAAGTAAGGGGTAGGTACAGAAAAATCGGGGATTTTCTGGCGCTGGATACTGCCGGGAAAAGGAAGCCCTGGGTGTGTTTCGATGAAATACACAAATTCCCGAAGTGGAAAAATATTTTAAAGGATTTTTTCGATACGCACGAAAAGAAGGTGAATTTTACAGTAACGGGAAGCGCAAGGCTGGACGCCATGAGAAAAGCAGGGGACAGCCTCGCGGGGAGGTATTTTGTTTTTAAATTAAATCCGTTTATGTTGGCGGAAATTTGCGGGGGAAAAAAAGAAAGGGTTATGCCCGGCAAAAAAGCCGGTGATATGATAATGAAGAATATTTCCGTGGGGCGGGATGAGAAGGACAAAATGCATTCCATGCTTGAATTGAGCGGGTTTCCGGAGCCACTTATAAGAGGAAGCCGGGTTTTTGCCTCGAAATGGCAGGATGATTATTTTGAAAGAATAGTTAAGGAAGATTTAAGGGACATTTCCGCGATTCATTATCTCGAGAAGGTCCTCGATTTAATTTATTTACTGCCCGATAAAATCGGGTCCCCGCTTTCGATAAATTCGCTGCAGGAAGACCTTGAGACGGGTTTTCATACGGTAAAAAATTACATTAATTATCTCAATCTGACATATGTGTTGTTCCGGTTAAGCCCTTATTCAAAAAAAATAAGCCGTGCCGTAAAGAAGGAAAAAAAGGTATATTTTTACAATTATTCCGTAATAAGCGATGAAGCGGCAAGGTTTGAGAATTATGTGGCTCTGGAACTGAAGGCAAGGGTTGACTTATGGAACGACAGCGCGCCGGACAGGTTTGATATATTTTTTATCAGGACACGGGGGGGCAGGGAAACTGATTTTTTGATTACAAAAAATAAAAATCCTTACATTCTTTTCGAGGCAAAACTTTCTTCGAAAAACATCGATTCTCATCATATACATAATTCGGAGGTACTCGGTAATATACCCTTTGTGCAGCTGGTAAAAAAACCCGGTGTTGTCAAGGTGAAAAAAAAGCGGGAGGGTCACTCCCGCTGAATGTGGTTTTTAATACCCGAAGTTGATACTCAGTATCGGTTCGATACGGTAGGTCTGGCCTGCTTCGAGGTAGAAGGTACTCTGGGTCTGGAGCGCCCCGATCGA
>CAZHOD010000124.1:0-5837 GCA_964534075.1 uncultured Spirochaetia bacterium | reverse complement strand
GAATCACCTAACATATTAACAGGGCACCTGCCCTGTCCGATAAATCCGTGTTGTTCAAAAAGGGGCGCGCAGTGCACGCCCCCTACAGAGGATTTTATTTATTTGTTTTTGTAGGGGCGGCCCTGTGTGGCCGCCCGTAAACGAAAATACAAATACCGGACAACCACCAACCTGCGTTAAAACTCCGGCAGGCAGGCACAGGGTTGTCCTTACAAAAAAAATACGTATTTGTAATAAATATGAATCGTATTTTAATGCAAATGGCAATTACTTTCAAAGAACCTTTTAAGTTGAAAAATACCCGGGTTTATAGTATTATCCTTAAAAATGGGGAAAAGGAGAAGTATATGAAAAAAATAATATATTTAACAATAGCGTTTGTTTTTACGTCCGCCACGGCGGTTTTTTCATGGGATTTTATCCCTGCCATGGACCTTACAGGCGGCATAACATATCCCACGGTTGTATCAAACGAATCAGCTGAGCTGGATAAAAAACTCGGAGTTGACTCTGCTTTTGCCGGTTCTTTTATGGTTAATACGGATTTTTTGCCGCAGCTCTGGCTCATCCCGACCCTGACCGCGAATTACAGCTCCACTGCCCGGCCGCTGAATGTAGAGGATGAGCGTTTCCTTTTTACCCTGTGGCTCGACACTTATATATCATACGGTTTTAATTACGAATTCACCGAATCGTGGGAGGCGCGGCTGCGGTTTTTTCACCGCCTTGATTACGCGCAGCAGACAGCTGATGAAACATTCGGCACCGGGCTTTATGATTATAAGGACAATGGTTTTTACATCGAGAACGTGAATTATACGGGCAGCGGGGAATCGCCCGCGGAAATAACCGAAGGGTTTAAATACATAGACAGGCGTTTTCCAAATTATACCCTCCTTATAACGCAGCTGGAGCCCGGGGAACTGGGGTATGAAACACCTAACACGTATTCAAAGGAAAAAGACAGTCTGACCTATAATTTTTACCTTATGGCGGATGTAAAGTGGGGGGAGTCAAAATGGTACACCTCTGCAAAAATCATGTACGAGTATATCCCGTACCTGGAACAAAAAATAATAGAACCGGACGGCTCTTTTTCAGGCGCTAAAAGAATAGACAGGTACCTCACAATTGATTTTGATTTTCCTTACTACGCGGGCGAGGTGTCGGGAATAGAATTCGGTTATGAGCTTATATTCAGGACCACGGACCAGAATTATTATGACACACTGGGGGATATAGACCCATCAAACGACGTTTTTACGGAAAATTTTTATAATTACGCGGAACACATATTAAGCATGTCATTTATATATGAATTTCCCATGAAACTTCTCACGGATTTTAAGCCCGTATCTGTCCTTAACTTCTCCGCGGATTTTGTAAAATATTCCGACAGGAAGGCAAAAGACGCGGAGGGCAATTACACAAATCGCAACCACGATGAGAATAACTACACCCTTTCCCTGGATATCAAACAGAATATCACGGACTTCTGGAACTATTACATCAACGGCTCGTTTACCAGGTATTCGTCAAATACAAAATGGGAGGCGTACGGGGCCTATAATTATAATTACCTCACAGTTTCTATGGGTACGGGAATAAGTTTTTAACGCGCCATGAAATACAAAAAACTTTTCAAGTGGGAAATTTTCGCGGGCATAACAATTGTTCTTATAATAACGTTTTTTCTGATGAACCTTCTCGTGCATACGATTTTTAAAAATGTGCTGGACAGGGAAATTTCGCACAGGATGGAGGTAATAGGGGAGAGCCTCGAAGACAGGCTTGAGCCGGTTGTTTTTTTTCTTACACCCAAAGAAAAATACACGAGCTTCTATAAGGAAAACTTAAAGCATTTAAAGGCTGTTAACCGCGAATGGGGCATGGACGCGGCTGTAATAACACCCGGCGGAATAACCTGTATGACAACGTCGGATAATTTCAGCCATTTTACGTCTTATATAATAGGAATGATAGGCGAGCTGGAAAATTATGACATCACGTTTTTTGACAGGGAAAAGGGCCCGGTAAAAACATACTTTCACCCGTATGTTTACTCCGGTAAAAAAATGGGATATATAGTCATGCGGCTGGCAGGGAAGAAGGTGCTTCCGTTTTTCGGGGAAATACGGAAGATGCAGGCGGTTATTATGGGCGTGCTTTTTGCCTTCGCGCTTGTTATTTCCCTCGGTTTTTCCTACTTTATCACGAGAAGGATTGAGTACACTGCCTCTGAAATCGATAAAATATCAAAAGGCCGGCCCGGTTCCATTAAAGTCACATGGTATGACGAGCTTTCTTTTCTTCAGGAACAGATTAACAATATGGTGGGCAGCTTAAAATCCATGGAAGAGTCGAGGGCGAATGAGATACGCGTTGTCGCCATGGGCCTGGCGCACGAAATAAAAAATCCGGCCGCCGCCATACTGAACCTCGCGGAGCTTGTCGAGCGTTCGGATGACAGGGATAAAATCGATGAGAAGATAAAAAACATCAAAAACGAAGTGGCGCGGCTCAATAATATTACGGATAAATTTATACAATTTGCCCGCGATGAAAGGGTTGAAAAGGAAAAAATGAGTTTTGCCGATTTATTCGGTATTGTAACCGAGCGTTACAGCGGCCTCAAAACATCCTTTTCAGGCGACGCTGAAAAAGCGTGGATGGAAATGGACCCGGTGCTTATGGAAAGGGCGCTTAAAAATCTTGTAAAGAACGCGTATGAGGCAGGGGCGAAAGATGTGGAGCTCGCGGCCGAGCGCGGGGAAAAGGTGGGCGCGATAAGGGTAATCGACGACGCGCCGCCAATACCCGGGGATATAAGGGAAAAAATATTTGTTTCTTTTTTCAGCACCAAACCCGAAGGCACGGGCATAGGCCTGGCAATAACAAAGAATATAATTGAAAAACACGGCGGAAAAATACAATACAGGCGGGAAAACAACAAAAATATTTTTGAAATAACCGTTCCCGCGGAAAAAATAATAATAGAAGAGGAAGGAAAATAACATGGCGCGAATACTCGCGGTGGAGGACGAAAAAAATATAAGGGAATCACTGGAAGAATCCCTGTCCAACGATTACGAGGTATCGGCCGCGGCCTCCGGTGAAGAGGCGCTTAAACTTATAAAAGAGCAAAGCTTCGGCCTTATGATAACGGATATAAGGATGCCGGGGATGAGCGGCATCGATTTGCTGAAGGAATTCAGAAAGCTGCAGCCGGGTACGCCCGTGATAGTCATAACGGCGTTTTCGTCCATACAGAACGCGGTGGAGGCAATGAAAGCCGGAGCCTCGGAATATGTGCCCAAACCTTTTTCGCTCGAGGAAATAGAAATAAAGGTGAAAAATTTACTTGAGGCCAGGCAGGACAGGGAAGAGAGGGAATATTACAGGGAGGAAAAGGACGAGGCTTTCGGGGATTTTATAGGCGGCAGCCCGGCAATGCTAAGGGTAAAAAAAGAGATAAAAAAAGTCGCGCCGTCAGGAGCCACGGCCCTTGTTTCCGGTGAAACAGGCACGGGCAAGGAGATGGCCGCCTATACAATACATAAATTAAGCGGGGTAACCGGGCCGTTTGTGCCGGTGCACTGTGCCGCTTTTTCAAAAGGTGTCATAGAATCCGAGCTTTTCGGCCACGAAAAAGGCGCTTTTACAGGCGCTGACAGGCTGAGAAAAGGCAAGATAGAATACGCTGAAAACGGCACGCTTTTTCTCGACGAACTGGGTGATATACCTCCGGACATACAGGTTAAGCTTCTCAGGGTGCTCGAAAGCAGGGTGTTCGAGCGGGTTGGAGGCAACAGGCAGATTAAAACAAACGCCCGTGTAATATGCGCCACGAACAGGGATTTGGGGGCCATGATACAAAAAGGGGAGTTCCGCGAGGACCTTTATTACAGGATAAATGTTTTTCCCGTAAACATACCGCCTTTGAGGGAACGCGGAAGCGGGGATGTCCTGAAGCTGGCGCGGTATTTTTTGTCAAAAAACCCGGGTATGGCAATTAATGATATCAACGAAAAAATGCTGACAGAATATTCCTGGCCCGGCAACGTGCGTGAGCTTCAGAATATCGTGGAGCGCGCCGCGATACTTTCCGACGGCAAAAATTTAAGGGTGGACCTTGCTCTCGGGAAAAAAACCGAAAATGACACAATAGGGCAGAATATAAAAGAAGGCGAGGGGCTGGATGATATAATAGCCCGTATTGAGAAAGATATAATTATCAGTTCCCTTAAAAAAAATAATTATAACCAGTCAAAAACAGCGAAAGCGCTGAACATAAGCAGGACAACACTGCAGTATAAAATTAATAAATACTCAATAAAGGAGCCCGGGAATAAATGAAATTTGTAAAAAAAAGTACTTTTGTTATTATATACACGCTGGCGGTTTTTGTGATTAACGCGCCCGGAAACAACGGCGGCAGCGGAGCCGCTGAAAAAATCAAACAGCTTGAAAAAATAAAAAACAGAATCAACGTAAATGAAACAATACTGAACAATATAAAAATAAAACCGCGTAAATCATTGTGGAATTTTTTTGAAAGGCGCGGCCGTGAGCGCGATATACAAAAAAGGAACAGGATAATACGCGAAAATGAAAAACTCCGGGCAGAAAAACAGGAAATCATTAAAAAGCTTCTTAGTAAACGCCCGGAATTCGCCGGAAATATGGACAAAAAGGCCGGGTCATCCGAATTCAGGCATATTCTGGATTATACAGACAATTTGGCCGCGCGAAAATTTATTTCAGAAGGTTATATGCCGGAAAAAGACATAAATGTAGCTGAATCAGAGGAATTTCTTGAATATAAGCTCAGCGAAGAGGAAAAAAGAGCTGAAGCAGTAAAAGCTCTTATTAAGCATTATAAAACCAAGGCAGAGGTATATAAGGAGCATAAAATAAGCTCCTCAGAGGCTGATTTCAGCGATATTATAACAAAACTGGGGGACTTATATACCAATTTGAAAAAGTCCGCTGAAACGCTGCGTTCAGGGCTTAATGAGTAAATACATGCCGTAATTATCAGGCAAAATGCCGAAAATATCCACGCGCCCGGAATATTTATCCGTTTATATTACAGATATATCAATGTCGCATAATGTATAT
The DNA here is from genome assembly GCA_964534075.1 of uncultured Spirochaetia bacterium. Taxonomy (GTDB): domain Bacteria; phylum Oederibacteriota; class PGYV01; order PGYV01; family CAYTNY01; genus CAZHOD01. The sequence goes on along the minus strand of CAZHOD010000124.1, from coordinate 716 downwards.
TATGTAAACTAACACATCTAAAAAAAGCCGTTACTCAATATTGCCGAAAATTTATTTCCCCGGCCGCACGAATGTAAAATGATTAAGTTTTGACCTTTAAATGCTACTTTTAAAGTAAAACTTTGGCCTGCAATATAAATGCTTCCCGGGGATTTTTAAATTATTGGTTAGGGCCGGTTATGAGTTGTTGTTTGAGTTTATGATCCGGCGTATGGAAATCGCAGGCATAAAGCCTGCGGTTACAAATAATAAAAAAGATCCCTTTACCTTCATATTTCTATTTTAAGTGTTACAAATTCATTCGGCAGGATATCCAGTGTTATTGTATTGTTCTGCATAACAAGGCCCTCTTCCCCGCCTGTTTTATCCTGCTCGAGCAGGTTTACCCTTCTTATTGATTTTGCCTTCCATACCGGCGTAATACGGGCTTTTTCAGGAGTATCAGAGGCGTTATATACCCGCGCAATAACACCTGTCCCTTCCTCCTCAGGCATTTTAAAAGCCGAAAGTATGATCGAGTCCGGTTCTATCTGCAAATACGATTTTGTACCCGCCATATTACCGGACTTTTCTTTTTCAGGTATGTAATACCCTTTTAAGGGCCTTCGAAAATCATAAGCGCTTTTTACGGCCTCAAAACCTGTTCCTGTTGAAAAACAGTAACTATTGATACTTGCATAAATAAAGTCATATTTTAGACAAAAAAAGAGGCGTTG
>CAZHOD010000123.1:4679-5838 GCA_964534075.1 uncultured Spirochaetia bacterium | reverse complement strand
AATTCAGAAACATAAGTTTTGTTTTTTTATAAACCTCATCCGGTATAGCGTCCAAATCCGGCAGGAATCTGTTTTCCTCGGTAAGCGGCATGTTATGAACATCCCCGCCTGCCAGAAGGGTAGCTGAAGTATAACCGGGGTAAGCCGGGTCCGGGATAAGTACGGTATCCCCTTTGTTTACAAAAGCGAACGGCAGGTGGGTTATGCCGTCCTTCGCGCCGGAAAGAACGAGGGTTTCCGGTATTTCCGGGCTTACGTTAAACCTTCTTTTCATCCATTTTATAATAGCCTCCCTGAACTCGGCGCTTCCCGAACCTATGGGGTAAGGATGATTTTCGGGTTTCTCGAGCGCCTCCTGCGCCCTTTTTATTATTTTTTCCGGTGTGGGTTTATCCGGGTCGCCTATACCCAGGCTCAAGATATCTTTCCCTTCTTTTTTCGCTTCTTCCTTTTTTTTGTCAAGCTCCACAAAAATATAAGGCGGCAGCGACTTTAATCTTTCGGAAATTTCCATAATTTTACCTCCTTTGAGTTAATATTTTACCGTTTTTATCATTCTACCATATTCGAAAGTTTCCCTATACCTTCTATTTCCACTTCCATTAAATCGCCTTTTTTTACCTGCCCTATCCCCGGAGGCGTGCCCGTGCTGACTATATCTCCCCTCCTGAGTGTCATTATTTTCGATATATAACTGATAATATAGTATGTGCTGAAAATAAAATTCGCGGTCGTTGAATCCTGTTTTATTTCCCCGTTTAAATACATCTTTATTTTAAGGTTATCCGGGTCGACATCCTTGGTAAAATACGGCCCTGCCGGCGCGAAGGTATCGAAACACTTGGCGCGCGTCCACTGGCCGTCCTTCTTCTGCAGCTCCCTTGCCGTTACGTCGTTAAAACAGGTAAAACCCAAAATATTGGTTTTTACCTCGTCCTCGCTGATATTTTTTATGTCGTTTTTAATTATTATCGCCAGTTCCGCCTCATAGTCAACCCTTCCCGCGTTATCCGGCAGCTTAACAGCCGCGTTATGGGCGGTAAGTGTGTTTGGGGTCTTTATAAACAAAACCGGCTCTTTAGGGATGTCCATATTCATTTCTTTGGCGTGATCCCTGTAATTCAGGCCCACGGCGACAATTTTTGTCGGGTCAGAAGGC
>CAZHOD010000123.1:0-4669 GCA_964534075.1 uncultured Spirochaetia bacterium | reverse complement strand
AGGCGGCAGCACCATTACCGATGACGGATCCATAATCCTGTCTGTTACATTATATCGCGTAAACCTGTCGCCTTCTATTTCAAGAAACTTCCCTTCGCTGTTCAGCATTGCCCAGGCAGGCATGCCTTCCTTATTCAAATACCTCACGAACCTTGCCATATCAGCACCTGTAAATAAACTAATTTCAGATTTCAGATTTTCAGTACATCCGCCATTTTATATAATCCGGGCTTTTGGTTTATGACAAACCGGGCGGCTTTTAATGAGCCCGCCGCGAATGTTTCTCTTGAAAGCGCCGTGTGTTTTATCTCGAGTTTGTCCTCGTCACTCGCGAAAATTACGCTGTGTTCCCCGACAACACCGCCCCCTCTTACCGCAAGTACACCGAGCTGGCCGCGAGGCCTCTCATTTTCCCTGCCGTGCCTGCCGAATACGGCACTCTTGTCATAATCCAGGTTTTTGGCTCCGGTAATAACCTTTGCCGCGGTTACAGCCGTGCCTGAAGGAGAATCTTTTTTGTGCCTGTGGTGCGACTCGACTATATCTATGTCATAATCATCCTTTACAATCCGGGTTACGTCCTCGATTACTTTCCACAGCACATTTACGCCCACGCTGAAATTCGAGGCAAAGACAATTGGTATTTTTTCCGCGGCTTTTTCTATAACCTTTACCTCGTCCGGCTTAAGCCCTGTAGTGCCAATTACAGCCGGTTTACCCTTTTCAGCCAGAATTTTTATATTTTCAAGCGTGGCTGCCGGCACCGTAAAATCGATAAAAACATCCATGTTTTCCGCGCCTTTCTCAAGGTCATCGGTTATTTCGCACCCGTAAATTTCCGAGCCCGCCTTATTGCTGCCTTTTGCCTCCAAAGCAAGCCCGATTTTAAAATCATCCGATTTTTCTATTACTGAAGCAACCGCGCTGCCCATCCTTCCGGCTGCCCCGGACACACCTGCTTTTATCATAATATACCTCCTTTTTCACCTGATTACAGATTCCATCCGCCTTTGCCTTTCAGGCTACGGCGGACAGGTATTTTGGATTTCAAATAAAACAATTGCTTATTGTTTTTAGCGAAGCATCCCGGCCGCAAAGCCGCTAAATCAGCCAGTTCGCTGTATATATTTATGATTTTGGTTCAGTTTATATCTTATATCTTGTGTGCTTGTCTATTTTTTTACATCCAGCCCGTAATCTGTCAGTATTTTTCTGAGTTTATCCAGGTTGTCTCCCTCCATAGCCGTAAGCGGCATTCTTATCTCTCCGCCTGTCATACCCAGAATCTCCATCGCTGCCTTAACAGGTATGGGATTCGTCTCGAGAAACATTCCTTTTACGACGCTGAAAATTTTCTGGTTAAGTTCTGTCGCTTTTTTTACATCTCCGCTTTTATACGCGTTTATCATCTCCTTGATATCTTTTGGTATAAAATTTCCCGCGACTGAGACAACGCCCTTCCCCCCTACAGAAAGAAGCGGCAAAGTAAGGGCGTCGTCACCGGAAAGCACGTCAAATTCCGGCCCGCACTGCCTTACAACCTCGGTCATCTGGGAAAGGTCGCCGCTGGCTTCTTTAACTCCCTTTATATTTTCGATTTTTGAAAGTTCCACCATTGTTGGTACTTCGACATTGACCGCGGTCCTTGACTTGATATTGTAAATTATTATCGGTATCTTTACCGATTCCGCCGCCTGTTTAAAATGTTTGTAAAGCCCTTTTTGAGTGGGTTTATTGTAGTAGGGATTGACAACAAGGGCCGCGTCCGCGCCTGCTTTTTCAGCCGCTTTTGTGTACTCGACTGCCTCGGCCGTGGAATTTGAGCCCGTTCCGGCCATGACCTTCATTCTTTTGTCCGCGAATTTCACAGTAAGGCCTATAAGGTGTTCCTGCTCTTCGGGAGTAAGGGTCGGTGATTCTCCCGTGGTTCCACACGGCACAATCCCGTCCGTACCTGCTTCCGCGTGCGTATCAATCAGTTTTTTATAGGCATCCTCGTCGATTTTTCCGTCTTTAAAAGGCGTAACAATTGCCACGTACAGTCCTTCAAACATATAATCCTCCTTTTTTATAGGGCAAATAAGCCCTGTTTGATGCTCTTATTCAGTCAAACGCTTCTTCGTGTATATAACCCGCTGAAACTACTTTTGCTTCGCCCTCCAGCAGCACCTTTGTTATTGCCCTGTCGGTTTCCCTGAAATGCACCTTTAAAACGCCGCCCCGGGCGCGCATGGTAACGGGCTTTTTGGTTTCCCCGGAAAGGTACATCAGTATCGCCGCGGCCGTTGCCCCTGTCCCGCAGGCAAGGGTCTCGCCTTCGACTCCCCTTTCAAACGTCCTTATTGCAAAGCCATTCTTTCCTGTTTTTTGCACAAAATTGACATTCGCGCCTTTTTTTCCAAAACTTTTATGTTTTCTTATTGCCGCGCCCATGCCTTCCACATCCGCCTTTTCAATATCCCGGGCCCCGGTGACAAAATGCGGCACACCTGTATTTATAAACCCGCCTTTTACTGTTTTCCCCTTTACTTTTAACGAAACCCTGGGCCTCACGTCATCAGGATCCGTCATTTCCAGCTTTACGTTATAATCATCCTTTACTTCGGCGTAATGCGGCCCGTCTTTGGCAAGAAAACGCATTTCCTCCCCCGCCCTGCCCACAAGGTAAGCAAACCTCGCGATGCACCTGCCGCCGTTTCCGCACATTTCCGCTTCCGAGCCGTCCGCGTTGAAATATTTCATGTAAAAATCGTACTCAGGCTTATCCGGGCGTTCCAGCATCATAAGCCCGTCGGCGCCTATTGAGTACCGGCGGCGGCAGAGTTTCGCGGTCTGCGCCGGGGTCAGGTGTATGTTTTTTCTGAAATTGTCTATTACAATAAAATCATTTCCCGCGCCGTTCATTTTAATAAAAGAAATCCTCTTCATTCTTCCTCCATTTTCGCGCTATTATTTTACGCCGGTTTCAAGCTCGATTACTTCATCTATTTTCTGCCTTTTCTTAATCAGTTTACGCTTATTTCCGTCGACAAGCACCTCCGCGGGAAACGGCCTGGAATTGTAATTCGAAGCCATTGCCGCGCCGTACGCGCCCGTACTCCTTACAGCTATGACATCCCCTTCTTTCATGGCGGGAAGATGCCTGTCTTTCCCGAGAAAATCACCGCTTTCGCATATGGGGCCCACTATGTCATAAAGTTTTATTTTTCCCTTCCTGACGCTCACCGGAATTATTTTATGGTAGGCCCGGTAGAGGCTCGGCCTTATAAGATCGTTCATTCCCGCGTCCACTATCAAAAAATTCTTTTTTATACCCTTTTTGTCGTAAATTACCCGGGCTGCCAGTATGCCCGCGTTCCCCATTATGAACCTGCCGGGCTCGAGCAGCACCTTAACGCCCATTCCCTTTAAATACGGTTTTATTGCCTTCGCGAAAGTGTCGGCGGTTGTGGGTTTTTCCTCATTGTATATTATGCCCATTCCGCCGCCAATATTCAGATATTTAATCTCCACTCCCGATTCCCTTAATTCCTTTATAAACCCGGTTATCTTGTTTACCGCGTTTATATAAGGTATGGGAGTTGTTATCTGTGAGCCGATGTGCATGTCAACACCGATAATATTAATATACTTATACCTGTTCGCTTTTCTGTAAAGGCTGTAAGCCGGCACAATATCTATGCCGAATTTATTCTCTTTTTTCCCGGTAGTGGTGTATTCATGCGTCATCGCGTCCACGTCCGGGTTAATTCTTATGGCCACATCTATTTTTCTTTTCATCGAGCTACCAACAGCGTTAATTGCCTTCAGCTCATTAACACTCTCCACATTAAACATCAATATCCCCGCTTTTACCGCCGCCTTTATCTCTTCTTTTGTCTTTCCTACGCCCGCGTAAACGATTTTTTTGGGGCTTACACCGGTTTTTAACACTCTGAAAAGTTCTCCTCCCGAGACTATATCAAAACCCGAACCCTCATTTTTCATTGTTTTTAATATGGTATGGTTGGAATTCGCCTTTACTGAGTAACACACAAGCGTGTCCATATCCTTAAACGCGTTTTTTATCTTCCGGTAGTGCTCCGCCATTGTCCTTTTGCTGTAGATAAACAGCGGTGTCCCGTATTTTTTCACAAGGCTGTTTACGCTGACATTTTCGGCGTAAAGCGAATTTTTCCTGTAATTAAAATAATCCATTCTCTCCTCCGGTTAATTTAATCAGAGAATATTAACATAAACATATACAAGTTTCAAGTGCGGGAGGACGCCGTTGCGGGAGGACGCCGTGCGGGAGGACGCCGTGCGGGAGGACGCCGTGTTAATATACAAAATATTCGGCAGGCTTTAAAAACGCGTTTACTGCCGCTGCTTCATCCTCTCCCTCCGGTAAGAGGCGGCCCGGCTGCCTGACAGCGTCAGGCATCCGGGGGCCCCGCTATTTTGCCGCGAAACTCCCAAATTAGCTTTTGGTTTATTTTCGCCTTATGCTGTATGATTTATTACATAATTATTATCCGGTTTAAATAAAAAAAACCAGAAAAACACAACCCCTTTTCGGCCCGGCTTTATCTTACAGCCGCGAATTTTCCGGCAGCGGCCCTTTTTACTTCGTGAGTACTCGCCGTTACCTTGTAAATATGCATCCTTTAGGAGGTATCTGGACTACCTC